>CALKEI010000025.1 GCA_938085095.1 uncultured Luminiphilus sp.
GTGTGACGGTTACCAGTATCAGGAACGCAACCAGCGCGACATCAGTTTCCAGTTGCAATGGACATCCGATGCCGATCAGCGACTTCGCTGGCAGGCCGGGATGTACTTCCTCAACATTGATCGTCGAGTAGGCGTGGCGCAGCTCGAGGATGATGGGCGAGCGGAATTACCGCGTTCATTTATCAACGAACTGACTGATGCCCTAGTGCTAGATGACTTTGAGACAACCGTCCTTTCCGGCTTCGGCTCGATCAACTACGACATTACGGATCGGATGGAACTGTCTCTCGCATTGCGGTACGACATTGAAGATAGAGAAGTCCGCAACGCGGTACCAAGCCCTGCTGATGGATATGTGTCGACCAATATCAACTACTGCGGCCAGTTCTTCGAGGGCGGCTGCACGCTCAACGGGGCTCCGCTGGGTGGGACTCCCTGGAACCCTGCTTTTATTGACCTAGAATCGGGCGCGGTGAGCGCTCGGGTAGCCGATCGAAGCGAAGAGTTTGATGCTATCCAGCCAAAGATCAGTCTGACCTATGACCTTTCGGACAACACCACCTTATTTGGTAGCTGGGGCGTGGGTTTTAAGACGGGCGGCTTCAACAATTTGGGCGGCACCGAGACGATCAGCTTGTTCCTCGTAAACCCTGATGGCCTGCCGGTAGCACCACCGGAAATCTACGAGGAAGAGACTTCTAGTTCCTTCGAAATCGGTTTTCGCTCCACTCTGTTTAACGGCAACCTGCAGTTAAACGCAGCCGCATATCATACTGAAGTAGACGATATGCAGTTCTTCGAGTTCTACGTTGGCCCGTTTGGACTGCTAAGAACCGTTGAGGGTATCGATGAAGTCACCATTCAGGGCTTCGAGATTGGCGGCTCGTGGCAAATGACGGACGGCCTGAGATTGGATGCCGGCTACAGCACAATCGACGGTGAAATTGATGCCATGACCGTTAGGCCCTACGTGGTTGGTAATGACGTGCCCAACGCACCTGAGTTCACTGCAAACGTGGCGCTCACCTGGGATCAAGACTTTGGCGATCTGAACCTGTTGGCGCGAATCGAATACGCTTATCAGGGCGATGTTTTCTATCACGTTGTCCAAGGGGGCGATCTGGACGTACCCAAGTCCTATGACTTCGAAGGACTGCCCTACGAGGTTCCCGCTGTACTATTTGGCGGGTTGGGTACCAGTTACTCCAAGACTAAGGTGGACGCATACGGCATCACTAACCTCCGCATAGGGATTGGTAGCGATCGTTGGCGCGTAACGGCCTTTGCACGCAACCTCTTCGATGAGGAGTACGTGGGTGAGGTGATTATGGCTCCCGAGTTTGGTGGTGCCTTTGTCACACCCGGAACCTACCGCACGGCCGGTGTAGAGTTTCAGTGGGATTTTTAAACTGCTGAACAAACAAAAAAGCCGGGCATCGCCCGGCTTTTTTATGGCAAGTGGCAGAGCGGCCTGGTCCCTTTAATGATCAAGCCAGCGCCAGCACACCGAACACCAAAAAACCACTACCCACTGCCAACGCGGTCCGCATCCGCAGGTGAGCTGAGGATAGCCCCAGCCAGACGCCACTCAAAATGATGAAAAGCATCCCTGCCGCAAAGACCTTCTGATAAGTCTTGTATGCAGATGGGCCATGACCCATGTGTAGCTCAATCATTCGCTTCTGCAACGAAGGTAGATTGTATTGAACGAGAACCTCGTCGCCACGAATATCGAGGGTGTAGAAAGGGCGCGTCGTAGGTCGCGTGATCAGCTGCGACCCCTTCTGCTTCACATAATCAAACTCAAAATCTGTGACCCCCAGCGACGCAAGCGCAGTCTCGACGGCACGTTGACTAGGGTCCTCTAAGAGCTGTTGGCCTGTTGAGGTCGAGCCAACCGGTGTCTGCTCGACGGAGCCTTTGATACCAATCAGATACAGGCCACCTGATACTGCTACCAGTATGATCGCGGCCGAAAAAAATGCAGACAGATAAAGATGGAGCTTAATCAGCACTGTGCGGGTCATAGCGAGGTTTCCTGTTACTGCCGGTCGGTGAACGTTAGCGGGAGGGGCTGGGTTTGTCATGCCACGCATTGTGCCCTAAGCACTGGCCGTCAAAAAGCATGCGGGCCTCCCCCCCACTTTTATCGCGCTAGTCGACTAGCGCAGGTCTACACCGTTGGTGCCAACCCCCACGCCGAATTATGGGCATAAAAAACCGGGCTCGAGGCCCGGCTTCTTACTTTATCGACAAAGACTGCGCGGCATTACCCTCGTGCCATTTTTACGCGACCCTTCGCTTTTGGCTGTTTCTCTAGGAACTTCAGCGCCCAGGCCTGAAACTCAGGCTGCCGCGGTGCATCAAGCCCCGTTTCCTTTTTACAGCGTTTCTTCAGCTCGGCAATGTCGCCGCCACGGTCAAACATTTTGACCTTGCCACGTGACTTCGCCATACGCGCTCGCAGTGCCTTGGTTTTCTTTTCGTCTACGGTCATGTCTGCATTCATAACAACCCCGTAACGTTTGGCGCCCTCGGCTGAAACCAAGCCCGCTCGCACGTCAAATTCAACGCGCTCGGTCTCTCTCTTGAGGGGATCGCCACAACCTCCACCACCCCAAGTGTTGAAGTAAAGAATATCCCCAGCGCTCACCGCGATGCGGTCGCATTTACTGGGCATCCGCTCTTCGCTGCCATCGATACGCTTGAGGATCTTTTCTGAGCGCCGTCCCGGCAAACCACCGTTCACGCCCCAGGGATAAGTGAGCCACCGATCGTCATGAATCGAGATCGTCCCGGGCTCCAAAAAGCAGTAGCCCATGCGCAGTCCATTACCACCACGGTTATAGCCCGCACCGCCACTGTCCGTGATGGTCTCGTAGGCTTCGATACGTAGCGGAAAGTAGCTCTCAAGAAATTCGTTCGGCACGTTCGTGAAGCTCGGCCACAGCGAGTGACCATCTGGCCCGTCACCCGAGGGCTTGCCGGGAATACCACCAAAGCCGATTGAATACAGCTGATACCACTCGCCATTCTTGTCGTAACCCGAGTACATAAAGTGGGGACTGTCAGAGAAGCCGGCACCGGCAAGGAAATCAGGGTCACCCTGACCCAGCAAACCACCCAGCACATCAAAAATACGCCCGAGTGCGTGGGTTCGACACGACAATGCCGCCGGCTCACGTGGCTTCAACAAGGTGCCTTCCGGAATATGAACTTCCATCAAGTCGTAAAAGCCGTCGTTGAACATGATCTGGGGGTCAAACACCATAATCATATAGACCCCGCAGAACATCTTGAACATCTCCTCATTGAGGTAGAAGTTAATCGAGCTAATCGACTGCGGGTCGGTGCCATCAAAGTCAAAAATGACTTTGTCTTTATCGCGCCACATCGAGCACTTGATTCGATATGGCCCCATCCCCAAGCCGTCATCACAAATGTAATCTTCGAAGTACTGCTTTTTTTCGGGAACAGTATCTTTAATCAGCTTCGCCATGGCTCGCTTGTTGCGAGCCAGCAGCTCGTCTAGCGCCGAGTAATACTCGTCGTCGCCAAAGCGCTCTGCCATCTCGATCACTCGCTTTTCAGCAGTGCGCATTGCCGCCACCAGCGCGTTGAAGTCACTACGGTTCCACGTCGGCATTCGGCTGTTATGCAAAATAAGGTCCAGCACGTCTGTCTGCAGCTCGTCATTTTTGAATATCTTGAGTGGCGGTACGCGAATACCTTCCTCAAAAATTTCTCGAGCGTCTGTGGGCAAACTACCGGGTACCTTACCTCCCACATCAGTCATGTGACCAAACATGGCGGCATAAGCAATCAGGCGACCGTCTTTGAAAATTGGCCGCAGCAGCAACCAGTCATTGATATGGCTGATGGCGCCATTACAGGCATAGGGGTCAGTAGTGAGGAATAAGTCTCCCTCTTCGATGGTGCCATCGTAAGCTTCCTTGAAGCCGTGAATAAAGCTACCAAACTGGCCCACCACCATCTTTCCCTCAAGATTCGCGATCATCGGGAACATGTCATTTTGCTCCCGTATACCCGGTGACATTGCCGTCCTAAAGACCACAGCGTCCATTTCATATCGGGCATTCATCATCGCGTTTTCGATGATGTCGAGGGTAATCGGATCGATATCCTTACGCTTGAACTTCTTGGTGTTGGTTTCAACAATCGTTGCAGACATTTTTATCTCCCCTCGCTCAAGCTGACGGTGCAATCAGGATGTTGCCGAACTTATCGACGTTACCGGTGTGGCCGGAAAGGATGACGGTGGTCGAATCCATTTCCAGCACAATCGCGGGCCCGTCAATCTTGTTACCGGCCTTCAGTTCATCCCTGCGGTAAAGGTTTGCTTGCATATCCTTGCCGTCCATGAACACCTTTGAAGTGCCAATTTTGGCGGCCGCAACCGGCGTACGACTCCCGGAGCTAGTGACTTTTTTAGCATCAATTTCTGCGCTTTTACCTTGAGCCACTGCGCGGACATTGACGATTTCCTTGTCTGCCTCGAGCGCAAAGGTAAACAGCTGTCGGTGCATTTCATCAAAGGGATCTCCGATAATCGACAGCCCTTTGGACTTTAACTTTTTAAGGTCAAAATCGACCGTCAACGTCAGTCCCTGTCCCGAGTAACGGATATCAGCCTGATAGGTCACAGAGCGATGCGCCTTCGGCACGCCTTCCTTCTCCAACGTTTTCAGCGCCTTGTTCGCTAGCTGCTGATACGTCTTCGCGAGCTCTGCGGGAGAGATGTTGGCAAAACGACGAATGAACGTGCGTGACGCTTCATCGCGAACACGGGTGGTCGCATCACCATAGGCACACAACACCCCCGGACCAGGCGGAATAATCACAGGCCAGCTATTCATGAGCTTGCCAAGGGCATTAGCGTGAAGCGGACCCGCGCCACCAAAACCAATCAGGGCGAAATCTCTGGGATCAAAGCCCTGCTCTACTGACACCAAACGCAGCGCGCCGTACATGTTCTCGTTGACGATATCGATGATGCCCGCCGCCGCTCGTTTAATGGAGATGCCTAGAGCGTCTGCCACCGGCTTGATCGCTTTTTCAGCAAGATCCTTGCGGATTTCCATATCGCCACCCAGACGCACCTCACTGGGTAAATAGCCGAGCACCACATTAGCGTCTGTCACCGTCGGGAGATCGCCACCCTTGTTGTAAGCCGCGGGACCGGGCTCTGCACCCGCACTCTCGGGACCAACCCGAAGCGCTCCCGTTAGTTCAGGCACGTGTGCGATTGAACCGCCACCGGCACCGACGGTGCGCACATCAACCGATGAGGCACGCACTGTCACATCCCCTACCGTGGTCTCCCGACGCAGTTGCGCTTTGTTGTCCTGTACCAGCGCCACGTCGGTGGAGGTGCCGCCCATGTCGAAGGTCAGCAAATTTTCAAACCCTGCCTGCTTTGCAACCCAAACCGCTCCGGATACTCCGCCCGCCGGGCCACTCATTAACAGATTCACTGGCAGTGACTGCGCCACCTTCGCTGAGGCCATTCCGCCGTCAGATCGCAGAATATGAAGCTTCACATCTTTCATCTTGGCTTTCAGTTTGCGCTCAAGATTCTTCACATACGCAGCCACTTTCGGGCGAACGTAGGAGTTGGCGACCGTCGTGATCGTGCGCTCATACTCCTGCATTTCGGGTACGACGTTGTAAGACAGCGACACCGGAATCCCGGGCAGTACCTGTTTGGCAATTTTCTCAACCTCTCTCTCGTGTGCCGGATTGGCATAGGAATTCACCAAGGAGATGGTCAGTGCCTCAATATTTTCTTTCTTTAGCTTCTTCAGCTCCCGGGTCAACCCGGCTTTGTTCAGTTTTCGCACCACGGAGCCATCAGCCGACATTCGCTCGTCTGCTTCAATCGTGCAAGACAACGGCGCCAGAGGCTCACTTTTGTTATAGATAACCCAACCACCCAAACCACCCGGCACATAGGAGCGCGCGATTTGCAGCACCTGCCGATAGCCCTTGGTCGTCACCAATCCGACTTTAGCGCCGGATCCCGTTAGCACGGTATTGGTAGCAACGGTGGTGCCGTGCATGACCTGTGATATTTCGCTGGGATCCACCCCGGCGTTATCACAGACCCGCGCGACGCCGTTCATCACGCCTATCGACGAATCTGCCGGCGTACTCGGGACTTTTGCGGTATGGATGGAGCCCGATTTCTCGTCAACGAGAATCAGATCAGTGAATGTGCCACCAACGTCGACACCAAGACGATAAGGCATGCTGGCCTCCTCTTGTTATGGATCTTGTTTTGATCTCATCGCGAACTGCGCTGTCCAGAAAGCCGGCTCAGGCCGATCAGGCTCGCTCGAAACAGTTGACCGGACATTTGCTACAATTTCGCTATCCATCCAACGATGCACCAATCTGCACACAGGTGCAAGGTATCATCCGTTTTCAATCTGAAATTCTCCGGAGCTCATTATGTTGAAACCTCTTGCCGGCATCCGCGTACTTGCCATCGAGCAATTCGGCGCGGGCCCCTACGGCTCAATGTACCTGGCGGAGCTGGGGGCAGAAGTTATCAAAATTGAAAATCGAGCGACCGGTGGTGATCCTTCTCGACAATCCGGATCGGTGACCTTGGCCGAAGACGATAGCGCCTACTTTCAGGCGTTCAATCTGGCGAAAAAAAGCGTCACGCTGAATCTCAAAAGCGACGAAGGTCGGTCGCTATTTCATGACCTAGTGCGAAAGAGCGATGTTGTCTGGAACAATTTGCGCGGCAGCCAACCCGCCAAGATGGGACTCGACTACAACGCCTTGAAGGAGGTGAAGGCCGATATTATCTGCACTCATATCTCCGCCTATGGCCGAGACAATGATCGCGCGGAGTGGCCAGGGTATGACTATCTGATGCAGGCCGAGTGTGGCTTTTTGTCTGTTACCGGTGAACCCGGCACCCCTCCTTCGCGATTTGGGCTATCAATGATCGACTTCATGACGGGGGTGGTCGCGGCACTCGGGTGTGTTGCCGCCCTGCTCGCGCGCGCGAATCAGGGGGGTCGAGACGTGGATATCAGCTTGTTTGATGTAGCACTGCATCAGCTCACATATCCCGGCACGTGGTACTTAAACCACGGCATTGAAACCGGTCGCGTAGCGCGCTCAGCGCATCCGTACAACACGCCGGTGCAACTATTCAAAACCCGGGACGGCTGGATCTTCATCATGTGCATGACCGATAAGTTCTGGCAGTTGTTGCTCGAACGAACACAGCACACTGAACTCGCCGACGACCCGCGCTTTAACTCCATGGCGGCGCGCGCCGAAAATCGGGATGCACTGACCGCAGCGCTCGATGACATTTTTCAGACTGACGAAACAGATCACTGGTTTGCACTACTGCAGACCCATATCCCCGTGGCGCCCGTTTACGATTTGCCGAATGCCCTCAACAACCCGTTTGTGGAATCGATTGGCATGATGCAAACGATGCCCCATCGGGAATTTGGCGAATACCGTGGGTTAAGCAACCCGATCAAGATCGACAATCAGCGCCTCAAAACGCACTGTGGCGCGGGACTAGGTGCCGACAACAGCGCGATTTTAGGGGATGAGCTGGGTGTGGAGAATTTGCAGGAACTGGCAGAGCGAGGCGTGATTTAAACCGCCGCACCCGCAAAAGCCGCTCTTTCAGGAGTGGCAGCCCGGGGGCCCCAAGTTAATTTCCTAGGAAGCCGCGGAGGTCAAGCCTGCCGCCGCCGGGTAGCAGGGTCCGCTGATGAAACGGTCAGTGGCTGTCAAGGAAGTCGAACAGAATCTGGCAAAACGCAATCTTTTCGTCTTTACCGGCGACCACATGAGCCACCTCATCCATTGTGACACCAACGGCATTCGGGAGCCCTTCTTCGAGGGGCATGGTGGTCCGAGGCCCGGTAACGATGTCCTCGCCTGCATGAATGACCAAAGTCGGCGCCTCGATGTCGGCAAGATGCGGCCGGATATCGTGGCCAAGGCAGGCCTCGACAAAACGCAGATGGGCGGGTACTCGACCTTCGAGTGCGCCCCATACGCCACCACTTCCGAGTAACTTCTCGCGGTTGGCGTTGTAGTAGTCAGGCCGGAACGACAGTGACGCGACCATCGACTGAAAAGCAAGAAATCCAGCATGCTCATGCATGTCGCCAAATGCGCGCAACTGATCTGCCAGCATCGGGTCGGCCCAGGTCCAGCACCCCATATTCACCATGCAGCGCACCAGATCGGGGCGTTTCACCGCGACCCACTGGCCGATGCAGGCACCAATACCTACCAGCCCGACGAAGTAGACTGACTTCATATTCAGGTGGTCCAACAAACCTATGATGTCGTCGGCATGTAACTGGGTCGATGCGGGTACAGAGAAATCGTCGTTCGATTCCCCGATACCCCGGTAATCGATGATTACGGTAGAGAACTGATCCGTCATTCCTCTGGCCAGATAATGATGGCGGCCGTGGCAGAACGTATCCCAGCCACCAATATAAACGGCCGGGGGACCTTCTCCATGAACTTCGTAGTACATGTCGTGGCCGTTGATGTGGGCAATAGGCATAGCGGAGCTCCTACTCAATAATGCAGTTTAGTGGGTGCCGGTCTCAGAGGGTATTGATATGGTCCAGCACGCTTTGCAGATCAGTCACGTCGGCATAACGGCGGCCAACGTCTCGTAAATTACTTGCATGCGCTTCCTCGTCCTGGTCTCCGCAGCAATCCGCCGGCACGATAGTGCGATAACCCGCCGAAAAGCTGTCGACTACGGACGCGCGAACGCACCCCGAGGTCGTGCAGCCGGTAATAATCGTAGTGTCAATACAATGCGTGACCAACCATGGCTTCAGGGGCGTTTCATAAAAAATGGAGGGCGCGGTCTTGATAAACTGAAAAATATAGTCATCGTCACGAATACGCGGATCCAATTCGGTACATGGATGACCGTGGTAAAAGCTGCCATCGTAGAGAGAATCGATCTTCCAATACGTCATCTCGTCAGGCCCACCCCAAGAGACCGCGCAAGATGCTGCGGGAATCCGCTTTTCTTTGCAGGCCGCCAGTAGTATCGACGTGTTGTCGACCGCTTGCTGCACGTGATCACTTCGCCCTAAAGGGTTACTGGCGTCCGTGAACCCTTGCTGAAAGTCCACCATGATGAGTGCCGGTCGTTCTCCAAACCCGATATCCCGTTGCCCGTATCCTGCTTCTGCAAATTTATCCATTGGCTCCCCGCCTTGATCGTCGCCACCACGCAGCCCACGCAATATGACTTAGAATGTACGAACAATTCAAGGATAGCGATCTCACCATGAGCCAACCCAGTTTCATTGATCACTTCAGTCAGCAATTCACGCTGCAACCCAGTCGCACTGCCCTGCTGATCATCGACATGCAAAACGCCACGGGGAATCGAGAGATGGGTCTAGGGAAACTGCTTGCAGACCAAGGTAATAGTGAATCGGCACAATATCGTTTTGATCGTATCGACAATCTGCTGATCCCTAACATCCAGAAGTTGATCGGCGGATTTAGAGCCGCAGGCGCGCATATTATCTGGATCACCTATGGCGCCAACGCAGCCGATGCCAGTGACGCACCTCGCCATATCGCTCCCATCATCAAGGCCACCAATAACATTGCCGGTCAACCCGAACACGAAGTGGTGGATGCGCTCAAACCCGGGCCCGGCGATCTGGTCTTGAATAAAACGACGCAGGGTGCCTTTCGCTCTACCGCCCTGGACAGCTCTCTGCGTGCTCTGGGGGTCGATACCGTCGTTTCCACCGGGGTCTCAACCAATAACTGTGTCGCCATGACCTCAATGGAAGCCTGTGATTTACAGTACCGGGTCGTTGTCACAAGCGACGCCACAGGAACAGACAGCGACGAGATGCAGGAAGCCACTCTGACCATGCTCCGTCGGCTTTGGGCGAGAGTTCTTTCAACAGAGGAAGTCCTCGCGGAGCTCACTCTGGGGGGCGACGCCTCCTGAGTAGTCGCCAGCCACCCAGTATTACGGGCGGTATCCTCGTCGCGGTTGGCGCAATTCTGCTCGCCGCCAAGGGACTGTTTGCCAAAAGCCTGTACGACATGGGGCTCAGCTTTCATGATGTCGCCGCCATCCGCTCAGTGCTTGCGGTACCGGGCTTTGCACTATTGG
>CALKEI010000026.1 GCA_938085095.1 uncultured Luminiphilus sp.
GCCGAGGCACCGGTAGAGTGCATGTAGCGCAGCAACCAGCCGTAATCTACGTCTCGCATGATGTATTCCACCGAAGCGAACGCCTCTTCGGCAGAGGGGGTGTAGTTCATGGTCAGCCAAATACCGGTGAGCAGCTGATTCACCAGCACCAGCAGCGAGAACACACCAAAGAAATACCATAGGTTAAAATTCTTGGGCGCATAGTACTCGCCCATATGGGTGTTCCAGGTTCGCGTCAGCGGCAGCCGCGCGTCAATCCAGGACATCAGACCGGTCAGTGCTTTTTCCATTACGCAGCCTCCGCGTCAACGCCAATAACCAGCACGTTGTCACTCTCGTATGAATAAGGGGGAACTTCGAGGTTATCTGATGCCGGAACGCCTTTGTATACACGCCCGGCAAGGTCGAATTTGGAGCCGTGGCACGGACAGAAGAACCCGCCCAGCCATTCATCACCACCCATATCGGCTGCACCTACCTCCGGTCGAAACTTCGGTGCACACCCCAAGTGTGTGCACAGTCCTACGATGACCAAAAATTCATCGTTGATCGCTCTACCTTCGCCCGCAATATAGTTGGGTTGTGCCGACGCTGCAGACTGAGGGTCCTTGAGGTCATCATTGAGCGTGACCAGACCAGCAATTTGTTCCGGCGTGCGCCTCAACACGTAAACCGGTTTGCCGCGCCATTCAATAACGACCATCTGCCCCGGCTCCAACTTGCCGATATCTGCCCGAACCGGCGCACCGGCCGCTTTAGCCTTTTCCGAAGGATTCCAAGAACCCAAAAATGGAACAGCGACTCCTGCAACGCCGCCCACACCAACTGCCGACGTCGCAGCGGTCAAGAATCGTCTGCGTGTCTGACCATCACCGGCCGTCGAGTCGTGGGATTCAGTTGTATCGGTCATGTTTGAGCGCCTCCGCGTTTACCGTGCCATCTTCCAAAGTAAGCCCTCCGCCGCGAGGCGGACCAGGCGTTATCATTTGGCCTTGATGAACAAGATGGTTTTCTGCGCGCGAAGTGTAATGGTCACGCCGGCCACCAGCAAGTTGAAATACGCTCGCCGTCCGGAGCGGGATCATCTCAATGGGGAACTTGCGTTCATTTATGAGGGGCAAAGGTATTTACCAATACAACCCCCGCGACGATCATCAACAGGCCGACAATGGCCCGCCAGTCAAGAGATTGATGGAACACCACGTAACCGAATAACGTGATCAGAAAGATGCCCAACCCAGACCAAGTAGCATAAACCACCGCGATAGGCAGTGTATTCAACGCAAAAGTGAGGCAGTAAAAAGACGCCGCGTAGCAACCGATCAGCGAAACGGTGGGGATCGGGCGGCTAAAGTTTTGGCTGGCAGGGAGCAGCATTGTCCCTGATACCTCCAGCGCCACCGCTATTAACAGATATCCATAGTGCATAACGAACCCTCCCATACAGCTCCGCTGACTCCTCTCTGCGCGCCAACCCACTTTCCGGCCTCACGCTTCAAGGTAAGGGCCAAAAAAAAAGACCCGCATCGGCGGGCCTTTTTGAATCGGTGTCGTGATCAGCGCTTAGAGAACTGCGGACGACGACGCGCCTTGCGGAGACCCACCTTCTTGCGCTCCACCTCCCGGGCGTCACGCGTCACATAACCCGCCGCTCGCAGCGCACCACGCAGACTTTCATCGTAATCCAGTAATGCGCGGGTCAATCCATGACGAATCGCACCGGCCTGTCCAAAGCTGCCTCCGCCCGTCACGGTAACGTTGGCGTCGAAATTGCCAACATTCTCGGTGAGTTCCAGCGGCTGGCGAACAATCATACGTGCCACTTCGCGGCCAAAGTACTCGTCAATGGGCCGGCCATTCACCGTGATATTACCGCTACCGCTGCGCAGAAACACGCGTGCGGTTGAGGTCTTGCGACGACCCGTTCCGTAATATTGTGCAGATGCCATCAGGACCTCCTCAGATCGTCAGCGGCTGCGGCTGCTGTGCCGCGTGCGGGTGCGCAGGCCCCGCGTAGACCTTGAGCTTTTTCAGCATGGCCCGCCCCAGAGGATTGCGGGGCATCATGCCCTTGACCGCACGCTGGATGACGCGCTCGGGTGCGCGATCGATCACTTGCTCGAAACTGGCAGACCGAATACCGCCAGGAAAGCCCGTGTGGTGGTAGTACATTTTGTCCGTCCGCTTGGCGCCGGTCACGCGGATCCGCTCACAGTTGACCACAACAATGTAGTCTCCCATATCCATGTGGGGCGTATATTCGGGCTTGTGCTTGCCCCTCAGCCGATGGGCAATTTCGGTGGCGAGCCGGCCCAGCGTCAGGTTCTCAGCATCGACGACATACCAGTCGTGTTGAACGTCTTCTGCCTTGGCGCTAAATGTTTTCATGACCAATGCCCTAAGGGCGATCTAAAAGGAGCGCGGATGTTACTGGACTGACTGAGGCCTTTCAACCGTTATTTTGTCCTGTCAGCACTAGGGACGGTGCTCTGCGCGAAGATATTCCTGAGTGCGCATTTCCTGAAGACGCGACACAGTTCGATCAAATTCAAACGCTAGGCGAGAGCCTTGGTAGAGTACCTCGGGGGGGGTTGCCGCAGTGGTGATCAGTTTGACGCTGCGATCGTAGAACTCGTCCACTAAGTTGATAAATCGTCTTGCCGCATTCTCGTTATCGCTCCCCAACTGAGGAATCTGCTCAATTAATACCGTGTGGTATTCACGCGCAATCTCGACATAGTCCGACGCACTTCGCGCCTCCTCGCACAGCGTGCCAAAACTGAACCAGGCCACTCCGGGGGCATCAGCAATCAGTCTCATCGGTCTCTGATTGACCTCAATTGACGTGGGTGCGCCAGCGGCCCGACCCGTCAACGAGGCAAAGTACTCTGTCAGCGCGTGACTCGCCGCGCTGTCGTGGGGCACGTGCCACAGATCAGCGCGCTGCAGCGTTCTGAACCGGTAATCCGTGGCAGAATCAAGATGGGAGACCATCAGGTGTTGTTCCAAAAGCGCGATAGCAGGCAGAAAGCGGCTGCGTTGCAGCCCATCACGGTAGAGATCCTTTGGGGGGATGTTGGAGGTTGCGACCAACGTGACGCCCCGCCGGAACAACGCATCAATCAACCCGGCCAAGATCATTGCGTCACCAATGTCACTCACAAAAAACTCATCGAAACACAGCACTAACGCCTCGTCTGCAATGTCCTGTGCAACCGCCTCAAGAGGGTTTTTAGCGCCGCTGTGGCGGGTGAGTGCAGCGTGGACACGCTGCATAAACCGATGAAAATGCACTCGAAGCTTACGCTCAATAGGCAAACTGTCGAAAAACGTATCAACGAGGTGCGTTTTACCTCGACCCACCCCTCCCCAAAGGTAGAGGCCGCGCTCTGGCCCCTCAGCTCTGCCCAAAAGCCGCTGGATTCGACTCCAAACAGTGTTCCGCCGCGATAATCTGGCCAACAGTCGTGCATGCAGGTCATCCAGCTGCTCCATCACACTCGCCTGAGCGGGATCCGCCAGTAAGGTCCCGGCTTGTAAATCGCTTTGGTAACGTTGGAGTGGAGACAAAACGTCTGTCATGGATCTGTGGCGCATATATAACGGCGCGCAGAGTAACACGGACTGGCTGCTTCGCCGCGGCATCGCCTCTCAACGGAGATTCACGACTGAGACGAATACAGCCTCGGACTCCCTGCTTTACAACATCAATACACCATCAACGC
>CALKEI010000027.1 GCA_938085095.1 uncultured Luminiphilus sp.
CAAAAAAATCGCCCGCCTCGAGAACATCGCAAGCGGCACCGGCCAACAACCAGGTCTTCGACCAAATATGCTCATCTTCCAATTTTATAAATGAAGGGTCTGTGTAGCGATCAACGGGGATTCGTTCAAACCCGAGTTCCGGCTCAGGCGCTTTGGTGGTCGGTGTAAATACGAAGTCAGCTCGTTCGCTCATCGGTTTTCCTCCGCATCTCACTGTTAATAACGAACCTCAGGGTAGCAACCGCGAAGAAAGGTAATCAATGCGCCTATCACGCCGATACCAGGCGTTGCCTCAGATGTCGAAATGCTAAAACGACGCGAGCAAATCAAGTCAGCCTTCTCAACACAAACCGCAAAAATGCACTCCACCAAACTGGGACCAGCGGCAGGGCAACTAAGACTTGCCCCTGAGTCCAATCGATTACGGGGTTGAACTTCCCAGATGTCGCTTAGTAGTAACTGGGCGCCTCGGGCGCATTAGATATCAACCACCCTAGCGCCAACGCCGTCAGCATTAGCGTGAGCAGCGCCCACCAAAACGGTTTTGGTCGGGTATGTACTGATTTGTATCCGGCCTGACCTCGCCACATTGCCTGAAGTAGCGGCTGCCGTTTACGCCACTGGCACCACGACACCGCGGTCAAATGCAGTGCAATGAATCCCTGAAGCAGCAGCCAATTGGTTTTATGCCACTCTGTGAGGGTACCTGACCAGCTTCCTGCCCAATACGAAAAAGGCCCCTCAAACAGGAGGTCGTCGCGACTGAACATACCCAACACAGATTGCACCAATAGAAGGCTTAACAACACCAGCACCGACAGCGCGCCCATGGGGTTATGGCCGGCGTACTGCCCGCCCTCTCGTAGATACCGCAAGATCGACTTAGGACCGACCACGAAAGAACGAAAGCGCGCGCCTTCGCTACCAACAAAGCCCCAGATAATGCGGGTCGCGACGAGGCAAAAAATACTGTAGCCCACCTTCTCGTGGATATCGGTGCGTCCCTGCTCTCCACTCCACCACATCACAACAACAGCAACAGGAAAATACCAATGGATTAGACGTACGACGCGGTCCCAGACCGGATAGCGCGGCGCCGCAGACGCCTCCCCGGATCGAGTCATGAACCGAGCAAGTCGAGGAGCGCTGCAACCGAGGCTTCCACGCCCATGGTGACCGATGCATCGGGCTCTATTTTAAAGAGAGGAGAATGATGCGACGGCACCGGCGCACCGCCAGCTTGCTCGCGCGCAAAATCTTCAGGCGGGGTCCCGCCCACCGCAAAGTAGAGGCTTGGAATGTATGGGTCGACCGTAAAAAAAGGGAAATCCTCTGCTCCCATGCCAAGGCGCTCGCCTGAGAAAAGCACGCCTTCACCAAAATGATCGCTCCAAAGCGCCATCACACGCTCGGTCAGCGCCCTGTCATTAAGGGTCGGCGGCACGCTCTCATCGGAGACGACCACTTCAGGTAGCAGATCATCAGGCAATCCCGCGACCCGGCCCATATTTTCGGCAACCCTGCTAATTCCGTCGAGCAGCAGCGCGCGATCGCCGGGGGATTCGCTGCGGACGGTGAGCTGCAGGTGGGCTGCATCGGAAATGATGTTGTGCTTGGTGCCGCTATGAAACGCGCCGACCGTGATCACGCCGGGTCTTCTGGGCGGCAGGGTCCGGCTCACCACCGTTTGCAAACCCATTACGATCTGTGAGCCCAATACAATGGGGTCTACCCCACGGTGTGGCGACGCACCGTGGGCGCCCACCCCCGTAATGTAGATATCCACTGTGTCGGCGCCGGAATAAGGAGAATCGGTGGACGCACCCAGAATGCCCGTCGGCATCGCCGATGTGACATGGAATGCCATCGCGTAGTCCGGCTGTCCAAAACGTTGCCACAGGTTATCGGCCCGCATGGCTGCGGCACCCATTACCCGTTCTTCGGCAGGCTGGCCGATTAGCATTAAAGTACCCTGCCATTGATCCCGCTTCGCCGCCATTAACTGCGCCGTGCCCACTAAACTGGTGATATGAACGTCGTGGCCGCAGGCATGCATGACAAACACTTCATTGCCGTTGGGGTCCACTTGTTTCGCGCGCGATGCATAAGACAGTCCCGACTTCTCCTCAACCGGGAGCCCATCCATATCCGCCCGGAACATCACAAGAGGGCCTTCGCCATTTTCGAGTAATGCGACGATCCCCGTTCCGCCCACCCCGGTGTGCACGGCGTATCCCAGCGATTCGAGCTCGGTGGCCAATCGGGCCGACGTCTGATGCTCCATAGTGGACAGTTCCGGGTTTCGATGGAAATGCAGGAACAGGTCTTTGAGCTTGGCGTCGTAAATGGCCTCGACTTCGCTGGCGAGCGAGTCCGCCGCCGAAGTGAGGGAAAGGCTCAAGCCCAGCAGACCGGTCAGGCATAAGCAGGCAGGACGGAAGAAATTCATAGGGTTTTTTCTCCAGGCTTCGGGTCCTGCGGCGCTTTTTCTCAGCGCTGATCCGCGGGCCCTTTAGGCGGGTTGCTGGCCCGATCATACCCCAGAAATTGTGCGTTCCAATGGCTGATGCATTGCAGATTCTCAGCAGTCAGGTTAGTGTCCCCCCGCGCCGCGAATTGGATCATTAGACCCCTTTCATGAAGATCCCCGGCGCCACAAGGGAACACGATTGAGTGAACAGTGAACGCATCAAAGCCCGTTTTGGCAGTTACCACGTGCGAGTTCTGCATCAGGACGAGAGCCGACGTCTAGCCAACCTCTGCAGCAGTCATGACCATGCAGACGTCTGTCGAACGCTCGCGGTCACCTGCTTCGCAACGCCCACACCGTCGACGCTGACGGAAGCCGACGCGTTGATTCGCCAGGGCCATAGTATTGGTAGCACGCTAAAGCAAGCCAAACAGCAGATCTCACGGGAAATGATTGCCGAGGCAAGCGTGCCCTGTGGTGACGCGTTTGCTGCACTTACTGGGCACACGGTGTGCGCGGGAGATCTGCTGTATCTACGTCTCTATCGTCTGAATGCGGGCGAGCCGGGAGGCGACTTGGCGCCCTACGCCACCATTGCAGAGGCACATCACCCCGAACACACCGCGCCCGGAACCGAGGCGTCGTCAATTGCGGAGCTCAGCAATAACATGTGGAGCGAAGACGCGCATTCTGCGCTAGCGACCTTGCTGGCTGCGCTGTAGAGAGCAGCCAATGAAACGAGACCGAGCGGCATAAAGCATCTGTCCGCTAGCGACCGGGTCAGTATCGAATGACCATACTCAGATCAAAGCCTATATCCCGAGCAAGCTGAGCGGCCTCGGCCTGCTCAGCCGGGTCACGGGTAGCGACCCACAAATTTGCGCAACGCGTGCCGGTTCGGCAGTACGCCAGCACCGATTGCCCAGGGTCATCAAAAAGATCGCCCAGACCCTCGAGGTCCGGACCAGGGAAGTCCATTGCCGTCACGGGGTAACGCACAAACAGGAGTCCCGTGGCATTGCAGGCTGCCTCAATCTCATCCATGGTGGCCTGCTGAGGTACCTCTCCGTCCGGACGATTACAGACCACTGCGGTAATACCCTGTGCAGCAATGCCTGGCACATCCTGCGGCGTGATCTGTGCGGCTACCGAGAGGGTGTCCGTCAGTTGATACATCGGCATATGCTCTTTCCCGTGTGATGACGCGCCTTAGCGCGCCAAACCTAACTCACCGTCTAACACCGCCATCATACTCTCCAGGGGGCGATCTGGGACAGACACCGCCACCCCAGTGATACGCTCGGCGACGGACGAATAGGTCTCAGACAGCGTATGCAACATGACGGCCGGTAGCGCGTGATCGCGCGCAAAGGACTGGCGCTCCTCAAATCGATTGTGATCAAGCAAAAGCTGCGGATCGTTGACGTGCCGCAACAACGCCTGTCGAAACTCCTCCTTGCTGTTCTCGACCACGCTACCGCCGCGATAGGCGACCGCGTCCCAGATCCTGGACGAGTCGGGCGTTCCGACTTCATCCATGTAGATCAAGGTCTCTTCTCCGCTCGCATCGCGAGCGTAGCCGAACTCAAACTTGGTATCGACCAGCATCAGATCAAGCGGCGCAAGGTGACGCGTAATCAGATCGACGCCATCTCTCAGCAATACCGCATAGCGCTCCACGTCATCTTGGGTGCGAAACCCGAAAGCCTGCCAGTGCTCCATCAGTTGCGCCTGAGACACATTGGTGTCGTCAGCCTCAGGGATGCCCGGTAATCCGCGCACAATGCCCTTGGTGGAGGGCGTCACCAATGTCTCGTTCAGACGCTGATCACGATGCAGGTTATCGGGTAGCTCAATCCCACAAAACCGGCGCACTCCGCGCTCATAGGCTCGCCACATCGATCCCGTAATAAACCGTCTCGCGATCGCCTCGATCATGATGGGCTCAGCCCGCTGGACGATCCAAACCAGCGGGTGCGGCACTTCGAGGATATGACTCCTTGCCAACCCTGCATGACGAAACTGGTCGAACCAGAACTGAGAAATGGCATTGAGCGCCGCGCCCTTTCCGGGCACACCCGCCAATCCTCCCTCGCCACGCCAGATGCAATCGAAAGCGGAAATACGGTCACTGATTACCATCACTGCCAGCTGCGCATCGGGCGCGACCGCATAGCCTCTCTGGACAATAAGCCTGGCGCTATCCTCAGGCGCGAGCCAATAAACAGAGCGCACCTTGCCCGAATGCACCGGTTCGCTGGTGCGGATAGGCAGTGCGTCGTTGGCAGCGAGAACCTGTGAACTCACGTTGTGCGTCTCTTCGAACTTGGCATCAGGCGCAGTTTTGCCCAAAATGCGCACCGTTGTCACGGACTGTGACGACGTAACCCGTTGTAAGGAAGTACCCAATGCGCCCTAATCACTCTCTGCTACGCAGACAATCCGCCTCGTTCGCGGTCGCCATCGCAGCGCTGAGCGTCCATACCCTATCGACCGGACAGCCGGTAAACCCACAGGATACGCTGGAGACCGTAATCGTCACGGCGTCTAGATTACCTTCCTCGGCGCTGACACTCCCCGTTGCCTGGTCCGCAGTGGACCAACAGACGCTTGAGCGCATCGCCCCCCAGCATAGTAATCAGGTCTTTAACCGCGTGGCGGGAGCTTGGGTGAGCCGAGGTAACGGCCAGGAATCATTGGTCTCACTGCGATCACCTGTACTGACAGGCGCGGGAAGCTGCGGCGCCTTTATGACCGCACAGGATGGCATTAGCATGAGGTCGTCAGGATTTTGTAACGTGAACCAGCTCTTTGACGCAAACCTCTTGCAGGCAGGTAAAGTCGAGGTTCTGAAGGGTCCTGCCACCGTCGTGTTTGGCTCCAATGCCCAACACGGGATCATTAATGTACTCACCCGCAGCGTGAGCGAGACGCCAAACGCCGTTAGCGTCGAGGCCGGTTCTCGCGATTACTATCGTCTCTCTGCGAGCGGCGCCTTCGACAGCGTCGCGTTGTCGGCGCAAACCAGCCGCTATGGAGGTTATCAGGACGCCTCGGGATACGAGCAGCAGAAGGCCACCATGAGAATTGATCACGAGTGGCAAGATTGGCGAGTGCAGGGGGTGCTGGAAGGCAGCCACCTCGATCAGGAAACCGCGGGATATATTGATGGCTTCGAGGCTTACAAGGACGACGACGCTCGCGAGGAGAACGGCAATCCGGAGGCCTACCGCAATGCCTGGTCAGGCCGCGGATATCTGGGGTTCAGCCGAGCCTGGGGCGCGAACGCCGAGATCGCCATCCGACCTTATTGGCGCAGTAACAGCATGACTTTTTTGCAACACTACCTGCCTTGGCAGGCCACTGAGTCCAATCGCCACCAGAGTCTGGGGCTGCAAGCCCTCGCCAATGGGCTGACTGGCAAGCTGACTTGGCTCGCCGGTATCGATGTCGATCACACTCAAGGATCACTGCTGGAAACACAGGCGGAGTTTTTCAGCCCCAACCAACCGGACGGTATTCATTACGACTACGACGTCGATGCCGACACGCTGGCAGGCTTTACGCACCTGACCTGGCAGATGTCAGACCGATGGAGCCTCGATGGCGGCATTCGACTGGAAGAGACGCGCTATGACTATTCAAATCTGACGGGCTCGGGTTCGGCATGCGCCCCTACCGCCAGCGCCTGTCGATTTTTTCGGCCCGATAGCCGCAAAGATCACTTCACTGATTGGACAGGTAATCTGGCCATCAGCCATCACACCGACAGCACCACAGTATTCGGACGAGTCGCGCGCGGGTTCCGAGCGCCGCAAACCACCGAGCTCTATCGCTTGCAATCAGGACAGCAGGTCGCTGACATTGACTCGGAAACCATGAACAGCGCAGAGATCGGTGTGCGCGGCGGCCGTCAAAGGTTCAGCTATGATCTGGGCGCCTACTGGATGGCAAAAGAAGACGTGATCTTTCAGGATCGCGATCGCTACAACGTCTCTGGCGCGGAAACCACCCATCGTGGCTTTGAAGCCAGCTTGAGTTGGCAACTCTCAGACGTGTGGTCCATCAAGGGCAATGGCAGCTATGCACGCCATCGTTACGACAGCGATATTCAACTACTGGGCTCCCGGGGAAGTATCGAAGGAAACGACATTGATACTGCGCCAAAGCACTTTGGCTCCGTTCAGTTGCTGGCCGACTTTTCAGATACCGGGCCAGCGGTCTCGGCGGAGCTCGAGTGGCTGTGGGTCGCCAGATATTGGCTCGACCCCAACAATCAGCACGAATACGATGGCCACGAGCTGCTTAATCTGAGAGCAGCCTGGAACGTCTCGCCCGGTGTCACAGTAACGCTGGTTGCGACCAACCTCCTCGACACCGGTTACGCCGAGCGCGCCGACTTCGGTTTTGGCAGTTATCGCTACTTTGTGGGCGAGCCGCGCAGTGCGGTTGTGGGTGTTGCTCTGGATCTATAAGCGAGAGGAAATCGGGTCAGCGTCTCCGCGCCGCGTTAGGCGACGTGGGGCAGCTGGGACATTGCCTCAGCGGTATGGGCGCAGACCCACCGCTTCGCGCACGTCTGCAAGTATGCCTTCACTTTTTGGTCTGAGCCGCTCTGCCCCGCGCGTCAGGATCGCCTCAACGTCGCCGGGATGTTTCATCAGATGCTCGTAGCGCTCCCTTGCCGGAGCAAGCTCGTCATTCACTCGCTCGAACAGTTGCTTCTTCGCCTCCCCCCACGCTATTCCATCCGCAAAGGCTTCCCGCATCCGCGCCCGCTCCGGCTCGTCAGCAAAAGCACACCAAAGCTGAAACACAGTGGAATCATCAGCGTCTTTGGGCTCGCCCGGTTCCAGCAGGTTCGTTTTGACTTTGTTAATCGACTTCTGCAGTTGCTTCGGCGTGCCAAACAGCGGGATGGTATTGCCGTAGCTTTTACTCATCTTGCGGCCATCAAGGCCCTGCAATACCGCCATGTGGTCATCAACCACTGCCTCGGGGAGCGTAAAGATCTCGCCGTAATGATGATTAAAGCGCTGGGCAATGTCCCGAGCCATCTCGACGTGCTGAATCTGATCGCGCCCTACCGGCACCTGATGGGCGTTAAAAATCAGGATATCGGCAGCCATCAGAATCGGGTAAGAAAACAAACCCATGGTGATGCCAAAATCCGGATCTTCGCCTGACTCCTCATTCGTCTGCACTGCAGCCTTGTAGGCGTGGGCACGATTCATCAGACCCTTGGCCGCCAAGCAGGTCAGCACCCAGCTCAGCTCGGTGATTTCAGGGATGTCAGACTGGCGGTAAAAAAAAGTGGTTTCGGGATCTAGACCGAGCGCCAGCCAGGTGGCGGCGATCTCTCGACTCGATTGCGCTACCTCGTCCGGATTTTGATTTTTTATGAGCGCATGATAATCCGCGAGAAAAAGATAGGCCTCTACCGAGGCGTCTCGAGAGGCCGCGATAGCGGGTCGAATCGCCCCCACGTAGTTTCCCAAGTGGGGCGTGCCCGTAGTGGTAATGCCCGTCAGGACGCGGGTTGAGCTCATAGTGTTATCTCCTCACGCATCAGACCACGCGGCGATAGAAAGCCTGCAATAAAGCATTCAATTGCGGAATATCTGCCGCGCAGGCCAACTCTCTAATTGAATGCATGGCCAAAGTGGGAACCCCAAGATCGGCCGTGGGAATCCCCGTTTCCGTCGCGGTAATCGGGCCGATAGTGCTGCCGCAAGCCAAGTCAGCGCGCATCACAAACGCTTGAATGTTCACCCCAGCCCGCTCGGCCAGTAAACGTAATCGCGCCGCCCCCTCACTGTCTGTGGCGTAGCGCTGATTGCGATTGATTTTGATCACCGGCCCCTCGCCCAGCTTGGGGTTGTGCTGCTCATCATGTTTATCGCTGTAGTTAGGATGCACCGCATGGGCGTTATCCACCGACAGCATCCACGACTGCGAGCGCAACATCTGATTCATACCGGGGTCTGGCGCCAGCGCCGTCAGTGCGTCCATCAGCATGGGGCCCTGCGCCCCTACGGTAGAGGCACTCCCCACCTCTTCGTGGTCGGTCGCCACCAACATTGACCAATCGGCGTCGTCGGCCTCAATCAGCGCGCTCAAACCGGCATGACAACTCAGGAGGTTGTCGAGCCGAGCAGACGCGACGAATGCGTTATCCATGCCCACCAGACCGGGTCCCTGAGTATCGTAAAGCGACAGTTCATAATCCATGACGCGCGCGTCCTGCCACTGCGGATCCTGCTCTCGCAGCATCTCGGCGAGCCAAACTTTAAAATCAAAACCTTGTGGCTCTCCAAGCATGACCAGCGGCACGACATCCTTTTGCGGATTAATACTCCGCTGCTTATTGGCCTCCCGATCAAGGTGAATTGCCAGGCTAGGCACCACCGCTACCGCACGACCTGAATCAAACAGGACCGATTCAAGTTGGTCCTCAGCGGTCAGCACGGTGACGCGACCTGCCACGGCGAGGTCACGATCGAACCAGGGGTTTAGCAACGCTCCACCGTATACATCGACACCCAACTGAACGCAGCCATCTCTCCCTTTGACCGGATTAGGCTTCACAGAGAGATTCGGACTGTCGGTGTGTGCGCCTACCAAGCGCAGGCCACCTTGCACCGGCGAACGCCCCGCTCGCACCGCGATCAAGGAGCTCCCTTGCCTCGTCATAAAATAGCCCGAGCCGGGCTTCATGGCGGCGGTGTCAAAGCGCTCAACCTCGCTAAACCCTGCCGCCAGCAACCGCCCAGCCATCGCCGAAACAGCGTGGAATGGGGTGACTGCCGCGCCTAAAAACTCGAGCAGTTCGTCAACCTGTGTCATCTTTTCAAGTCCCTAGGTTATCCAAACCCACAACAGCAATCCCAACAGTACTCGGTAGACCACGAAAGGCATCAGCCCCACTTTGTCTAACAGATACATAAACACTTTGATCGTGGCGTAGGCAAACACCGCTGACAAGATAAAAGCGAGCAGCATTGCCTCTGCTTCCAATGACGTCTCACCAGGCGCTACCGTAGCCAGCATCACCAATAATGCGCCGCCAATGACCGGCACGCTGAGTAAAAAAGAGAATCGCGTGGCGGCGGCAGGATGGTAACCCAGAAATAGCGCGGCTGTGATCGTCACCCCCGAGCGGGACGTTCCCGGAATCAAGGCGAACACCTGCGCGAGGCCAATTAAGAGTGCATGAGCATAAGAAACCGGCCCCTGCCTCATGACACCCCGCTTGGAAGTCCAATCAGCCAGGCCCATCAGCAAGCCGAAACCCAACGTTGTTGCCGTAATAACGCCCACAGCGCGAGCTTCCGTAGCAATGAGATCCTTCAACACGACACCGGCGATCACCACCGGCATCGTCGCAATGCACAACGACCACAGCTCTGATCGATCCGCGGCGCTACCGGGCATAACGCTGGTTAGGAAACTGCCGAGGGTCGCGCGAAAATACCAGAGCACTGCACAGAGCGTGCCGGCATGCACGCTGACATCAAATAACAGCCCCTGATCAGGCCATCCCCAGATCTGCGAAGGGAGAATCAAATGCGCGGAGCTCGACACCGGAAGAAATTCGGTCATGCCCTGAATCAGTGCCAGCGCTGCGACCTGTACCCAGTCAGTCATGACGACCCTGCTCTGACAGCTTTTTCCATCCAATATTTTTTTGGACGTATTGGGGGCGCACGGCGTGAGCCGGCTGAAGGTCCAAAGACAGCTTTCCTGTACCGAGCAACCCCGCCATGACCCCCGCATCGGGGGTCACATCCGGATACCTGCGGACAGCGCATGCCAACGACGGCGGAAAACGGTCCAGATACCGCTCACCAGAGCCCAAAACCGTGACGGGCTGATCCGACGATGCTGTCGGCAGCTCCTCCGGCGCACAAATAAAAGCCTCCGCGTCGGGCGTAAACTGTTCACCTTGCCACGTGCCCCACACGCCATAAAGCTGGTCGATCTGCGCGTCAATGGTGGAGAGCACGCGGTCGCCATCCTCCAGCAAACGCGCGCTGCCGGCACTGTAGACCTGCGCCGTCAATGAGCAAAATCCGTGCACAGGCAAATGTTGCGACCAGGCGAGTCCCTGGGCAACGCTCACAGCCACCCTAAGCCCCGTAAAGGAACCCGGGCCGACTCCACAGGCAATGATGTCCACCGCATCAGCCAACCGCTCGCCGTCCAATATCTCTGACAACATGCCAAGTATGTGCCGATTGTGGGCTCTGGCCAGCAGTTCATGCCGCAGGCACAGCTTCCCCTCGTCCCACAGGGCGAGAGTGCAAGCTTGTGTGGCAGTATCGAGCGCCAGAACACGCGTCATGGGTGGCATGAGCTATAGTCAGATCGAGAACAGGATGATCCCACAGAGGGACTGAACTTTGAATGCAACTCAGCCTTACAGCTTAGGTATTTTGGCGGGCGGACAAGGCGTGCGATGGGGTGGCCGTGATAAGGGTTTAATCGCTTTTCAGGGGCTGCCTTTGGTCGGGAGGCTATTAGAACCCCGTCCTCAAGCAGCAGAACAAGTGCTCATTTGTTGCCGCGATAACCCCCGCTTCTATCAGCATTACGGCGACAGGGTGCTTTGTGAAACGGTGCCCAATAAGGGGCCCTGCGCTGGGATTACGGCGCTCCTCTCGGCGACCGAGAGTGCGACGCTACTGGTGTTACCGGTGGACCTGATCGGCGCCCCACAAGCGGCCATTCGAGCTCTCGAGAAGGCATGGCGGGCAGAGGACACGGCGATTGTCCTGGTCGATCAAGAGGGTCGACACTCTCCGTGTCTCCGGCTGAGGCTTGAGTCGCGCGTCGCTTGCGAGGAATACCTCGACCAAGGTGGAAGGAAGCTCACCGGCCTGCTGACTGCCGTCGACGCGCGCGCCGTGACCGTGGATACGGGGTGGCTAACCGATGCGAACCACCCCGACGCCTTACCCGCTCACGAGCCCGACTGAACTGACTGCAATACGAAAAAAAGACCGTGAGCGAGAACCACACCGAAGGTGAGATTGCGGCGCATCGCGCGATACCACAGTGGCAAGCTCTCGGCGCCCTGCTCGTACCACAGTAGCGCAAGATAGCCTCCCATCAGCGCCACCGCTGCTAACCAAATTTTAGCCGTCAGCACCGCGGCGACGGCAAAGAGCACCACGCCATTACTGATCAGAAGCCGCGCCCAAACCGGCTCGCTGAAGGACTGTACCCGCCCCCATAATGTACCGCCGAGAAAACAGAGAATACCCAGCGAATAAATAATAAAGCCCTGTACTGAAACGGCTGCAGGCCAGTCCGAAAGTATCCATGCGCCCAGAAGAAATCCATAAAACGGAAGTAGCCCGGTGTAACCGAGCCACTGCATTACCGCGCGGTTTTGCATAACAGCCCTCCAAAAAAAACCCCGGCCAAAGGGCCGGGGCAAGAATTCGCCACCTGGGGGAAGATGGCTTAACCGGCGATTTAATCGTCCAGTTGCTTCATCTACGCCACGCTGCGAACCCCGGATCACTGGGCTGGGTGAAAAAACAGGCGCTGTTCCGACGCAGCGGTCAATTTGGTCTGCCGAGTAGCGAGAGTGGGCCTCCGGCCGAGTGACCTCTTCAGGCTCCAGCCCCTGCGCCCTACTCCAGACGCACGCTGAAATCGTCTCCACGCCTCGTGATCATTGGCTTATTCCAAAGACGACTGAAAGCAGCGTGGGCTGATAAAAAAAGGGTTTTCGACACAGGGCGCTCGGCGCGGTAGTGTGACCATAGAGCTATTTTCCCGGCTAACTAAACGGCGCTAAGCCCTCTGTCAGACGCAGCAAGCGCAAAAGGGGGTCGATGATTTACTCCCCGGCAGCGCAGCACTGTGCGGGTCGGTGAGTAGCACTGAGTTGATCATCGCAGCGTCTTTTATTGACGTCTTCACCTGCGTGAAACGTCGACATTCAAGGCGGGGAGTGGGAACACTCTCTGCGCACGGCGCAACGCGCCTGACATGGGAGAGCATATGAAACGACTCAAGCGAAACCGTATCCAGC
>CALKEI010000028.1 GCA_938085095.1 uncultured Luminiphilus sp.
CGAAGGCATCCGTCAATTGCCTCGCAGCTGCCGGCCAGGCATTTTCGCCGCACGACGCCTCTATGCTGAGATCGGCCAGACAGTGGTCGCTAACGACTATGATCCGATCAGTCAGCGGGCGATTGTCTCGGGGGCTCGAAAATGCCTGATTCTGCTGGGACTGATTCGCAGCCCCGCTCCTGCACCCGAGCTACTGCGAGAGCCCTGCGCTCCCGAAAACCAGTTCTTGATTAATGCCGTGCCGCAAACAGAAGAGTGGCAGCGTATGACGCATCCGCGGCGCTTCTCACCCAGCGCCGGATGGATGCTGGAGCTCTTTATGGTAATGAAACAGCGCGACGAGATGGCGACTCAAGCCCAGTCCACCGACCGAGACTAGCCCCATCACCCTCGCCGGGGCATCCGAAACGGCAACAGCAACTGTACCCAGGGCTGACAAAACCGCGTCAGGTCCAGACTCTCATGCATAAAAGGTCCGGCTACGGTCTCCACTTTTGAACGGGTATAGAAAGGCGTGTCCTCGAGCGTCGTTACACTACCGACGACCTCGGCAGGCAAAAGAGCGGGCCGAGCCACTCGCCAAACCGGCCCCCTCGGCAGGTACTGCAGGTCGGGCGAATCCACCCGCTCTATTTTCCCCCCCTCATCGATCGACAGTGACAGACGTTTTTCACCGCCTGCCCTTAGCCGGGTGTCGTAATGAATCTGACAGTCACCTCCCGGGCCGTGCCCTCGACACCAGTTCCAGGAACGAAATCCCGTCTCGACCGGTCGCGCACCATAGTTGGAATCGAGATACGCGGCGCCACACCACTGCAGGCCAGGGCGATCCATCGCTACGTCAATGCGAGCAATCGGTGCGACAGGCCACCACCAATGATCACCAGCCGCATCCAATTCATAGCAGCTATCGGAAGGCCTATTAAACGAGAGCTTGACCTGACCGGTGACACGCTGTCCGAAGGGTGTCGAGCGCTCTTCGATATCAATCACCAGACCCTCGGTAGTGGTGCGCAGCGCACTGGGCCCAATAGTGAGCTGATCTTGGGTCTGCTGCAGCGCCCCGGCGCCGCGCTCTGTCATGCACCAACGGGACTTTTCGGGCCCGTAGAGAATCACATTGAGACTGACGTGATTGGCGGCCGTGGCGTGACCGCGACGTCGTGCACGGTAATAGTAAGG
The DNA here is from genome assembly GCA_938085095.1 of uncultured Luminiphilus sp. Taxonomy (GTDB): domain Bacteria; phylum Pseudomonadota; class Gammaproteobacteria; order Pseudomonadales; family Halieaceae; genus Luminiphilus. The sequence goes on from CALKEI010000028.1 coordinate 1,183, forward strand.
CGAGAACACGCTGCCAATAAAGCCGATGATCGTAATACCAAATCGGCCACAATCGCTAAAGCCATCGACGTACCACCACCGATAACCCCCTTCGGGAACAGGCCGTTCAAATCCGAGTCCGGCAATGGCCAGACCTGCTTCAGCAGGAGTTGTAGACCGCATCGTTGCAGCAGAATTCATAGGGGTTGCGCCAGACCACCGAGTGGCGTAGTTTGTCATGTAAATATAACATTTAAAACTGTCATATTATTTTGACGGTATGGGGAGGGCTGCCCATGCAGGACCCGTTACTCGACTGCGAAGACGATATTCGAAACTACCTCGAAGAGCACACGACGGCACAGTGCCCTCCGCTCCTTGCTCAAGCCATGGAATATGCGGTTTTTCCCGGTGGCGCACGGGTTCGGCCCCAGCTCTGCATGGCGGTAGCGCTCGCCAATAACAGCAGCGACCGACCCTTAGCGGCTGCCGCCGCAACAGCAGTGGAGTTTCTCCACTGTGCATCGCTCGTCCACGATGACCTGCCGTGCTTTGACGACGCGACCGAACGTCGAGGAAAACCGTCAGTGCATGCCAAATTTGGTGAGCGAATTGCGGTGCTGACCGGCGATGCGCTCATCGTGGCGGCCTTTCAGACACTCGCAGTCCATGCCATCCACCACGTGCGGGCGGAGCGAGTTCCTCTGGTGCTCTCCATTCTCGCGCGCGGTGTCGGCGCCCCTCACGGCATTGCCGCCGGCCAGGCTTGGGAGTGCGAACCCAGTGTCGATGTGGCGCGCTACCATCGAGCCAAAACCGGCGCGCTATTTATTGCGGCCACCTGCGCAGGGGCGGCCTCTGCCGGGGTTGACCCGGGCCCTTGGGTGAATCTGGGCGCCTGTATTGGCGAAGCCTTTCAGGTAGCCGATGACATCAAAGATGCGATTGGCGACGCTGAATTGCTGGGCAAGCCCGTCGGTATTGACGCCAAACTCGGCAGACCGAACGCGGTACATGAAATCGGCCTCGATGGCGCCACTGACCGGCTAAAATCGCTGCTAGAAGAGGGCCTTGAGAGCGTCCCCTACTGTGCGGGCAGGGAGAGCCTGGTTCGGCTCGTCCGAGCGCAATCGGCCCGCTTTGTCCCCGAAAAAATGGGGCGCTCCGCCGCCTAAACCATGCTAGCCGACCCCGATACATGGCCCAATCAACAGCCCGCCCCCACTGACTGGCGGTGCCGCTGGCGACTCTTTCGTAACCGACTGCTGGCGGACACGAAATTTCAGCAATGGGCGGCTCGCACCCCCTTAGTAAGACGTATTGCGAGCAAGAAAGCGGTCGAACTCCATCATCTGACGGCGGGCTTTGTCTACACGCAAACCCTCACCGCGGTGGTGCAAAGCAACCTGCTAGCCGTGCTCCAGGGCAGAATAGAATCCACAAAATCCGTTGCTGCTATGTGCGGTCTAACAGCGTCTGCAGCTCACACGCTCCTGACTGCAGCACAGGCGCTCAAGCTTACCGAAGAAGTCTCCCGAGGCTTTTGGATGGTAGGAGAATTAGGCGCGTCGGTGTTAGGTAACCCCGCCGTGGCCGACATGGTCAAACATCACCAGGTTCTCTATCGGGATCTAGCAGACCCCCTTGCCATACTGCGACATCGGGATAAAACCGGGCTCCGCGACTACTGGAGCTATGTCCCGGGGGGCAACAATGCCGACGACGGGCACCGCGAGTACAGCCAGCTCATGAGCAGTTCACTCGCGCTCATTTCGGACCATATTCTCGAAACATACCCTCTGAGTGACTATCAAAGCCTGATTGACGTGGCTGGCGGTACGGGCAACTTCGCCCGCATGGTGAAAAAGCGTCATCCGGATATCAGCGCCACCGTCCTCGACCTGCCCGAAGTCGTCTCCGAGGCAAAAAATCAATTCCCTCGCAGCGACATCCGCTTTGTAGCGACCGACATGGTCCGCTCGCCGTTACCACAGGACGTCGAACTCTTCTCTTTGGTCAGGGTATTACACGACCACGACGATGAGCCTGTCGTGTCCCTGCTGACCCGGTTGCACGCGGCGCTTAAGCCCGGCGGCCACCTGCTCATCGCCGAACCGATGGCCGGCACAGCCGGCGCAGAAGCGATTGGTGATACCTATTTTGGTTTTTATCTGTGGGCCATGGGCAGCGGAAGGCCGCGCACGGCGAATGAATTAAAAGCGATGTGTCTGGCGGCAGGTTTTAGCGGTATTCGCGAGTTCAGTACCCCCATTCCTGCCCTGACACGGGTGCTGGTAGCAGAAAAAGCCCCGGCACGCAGATAAAACGAAGTTGTATGTATTATTTGACAGTATTTAATGTTAATTTATACTGACAGTACGGCTATACCATCGCCATGACACCCTAAAAACGTGCCTGGCGGTACGAGAATAAGCAAGAAGGCTGAAGAAGTAAGAGAGCACCGCCATGGGAGCAATATCCACTGCGGTGGTTTTCGAGCAACCAGGAAAGATGGCTTTACGCCCTGTCCAGTTGCCCGAGCCCCACAGTACAGATTGCGTGGTTGAGGTCCACTGGACCGGAATCAGCACGGGCACCGAAAGGCTGCTGTGGGATGGGCGCATGCCGCCCTTTCCGGGCTTGGCGTATCCGTTAGTTCCCGGCTATGAAAGTGTCGGCCGGGTAGTGTCCTCCGGAAACGCGACACAATTCGAGGTGGGCCAACAGGTATTCGTTCCGGGCAGTCGCGGATTTACCGATGTTCAAGGTCTTTTCGGTGGCGCAGCTCAATCATTGGTCGTACCCGCCGAGCGCCTAGTACCGCTGCCTTCACAGATGGAGTCGACAGGCGTCCTGCTCGCGTTAGCCGCGACCGCCTGCCATGCCCTGCGACGGATCGAAGACCTTGGCGCACCCGAGCTGATTATCGGTCACGGCGCACTTGGCCGACTGGTGGCCCGAGCCTGCATGGCACGCTATCAGGTCGCCCCAACCGTCTGGGAGACGTCGGCAGAACGCCGAGAGGGTGAGCACAGCTACTCCGTGCTGGACCCCGCAGACGATGACCGGCGAGATTACCAACGTATCTGCGATGTCAGTGGTGCCAGCACCATTATCGACCAGGCGGTTCACCACCTCGCCAAAGGCGCGACGGTGTTACTGGCAGGCTTTTACGCCGCACCGATCGAATTTGATTTTCCTGCAGCCTTTATGCGCGAGATCGACATCCGCATCAGCGCTGAATGGCAACCCGAAGATATGCAAACTGCTCTGGAGCTGGTCTCAGGGGGAGACCTGTCACTGAGCGGCATCATTACCCACGACCATCCCTATGACAGCGCTGAAACCGCCTATCAACAGGCTTTTTCTGATCCACGCTGCCTGAAAATGGTCCTCGACTGGAGAGACGCATGAACGCACCGCAGAGTGCCAAGCTATATGACCCGGGTCTGGAATCAACCGGGGAGAGAGCCGATTTATTGGCATCTTCAGGAGATGATGCACCTAAAACCCAGATCATCGCCATTTACGGGAAAGGCGGTATTGGCAAGAGCTTCACCCTGGCCAACCTGTCCTACATGATGGCCCAGCAAGGCAAGAAGGTCCTGCTGATCGGCTGCGACCCCAAAAGTGACACCACTTCTTTGCTCTTTGGGGGCAAGGCCTGCCCCACCATCATCGAGACTGCCTCAGCGAAAAAAGCAGCCGGCGACGAAGTCTCAATAGGCGACGTCTGCTTCAAGCGCGACGGCGTGTTTGCCATGGAGCTGGGCGGTCCCGAAGTGGGCCGAGGCTGTGGCGGACGCGGCATTATCCACGGCTTTGAAACCCTCGAAAAGCTTGGTTTTCATGACTGGGACTTTGACTACGTTTTGCTGGATTTCCTCGGCGATGTGGTCTGTGGCGGCTTCGGCCTGCCGATTGCCCGGGACATGTGCCAAAAAGTGATTGTAGTCGCCTCTAATGATCTGCAGTCACTGTATGTCGCGAACAACGTCTGCTCAGCGGTTGAGTATTTCCGCAAGCTGGGTGGCAACGTGGGTGTCGCGGGAATGGTCACCAATAAAGACGACGGCGCCGGTCAAGCGCAGGCCTTCTGTAAGGCAGTAGGCATACCGGAACTCGCTTCGATCCCCGCAAACGACGATATCCGACGCAAAAGCGCCTCCTACGAGATCATTGGTCGCCCGGAAAGCGAGTGGGGGTCACTCTTTAGCGAACTCGCCACCAACGTGGGCGAGGCCCCTCCCCATAAACCGGAGCCTCTGACTCAGGACGGATTGTTGGAGCTATTCGACGGAGACACCGTCGGTCGAGACGTCGTACTGCAACCCGCGAGCCTCGAAGACCTTTGCAACGTTGAGCACCTCAATAAGCCCTCGCTGGAAGTGATCTATGACAGCGTCTGATACCGTCATCGCTGTCGATACCGACAACACCGCTCAGGCGGCGGGCTGCCACGCAGGCGAAGATGTGATGCGCGATGCTGCCTCGAAGGCCGGCAAGAGCGCCCAGCTCGAGCAGTATGATAAGGATTATCCGAAAGGTCCCCATGACCAGCCGCAGAGCATGTGCCCTGCTTTTGGTTCCCTGCGTGTGGGGCTTCGTATGCGCCGCACCGCAACGGTACTGTCGGGCTCGGCATGCTGTGTGTACGGCCTAACGTTCACATCACACTTCTATGGTGCTAAACGCACCGTGGGCTACGTCCCGTTTGATTCCGAATCACTGGTCACTGGCAAACTGTTTGAGGATATCCGCGAAGCGGTCCACGAACTTGCCAATCCCGACGAGTACGACGCGGTGGTCGTGATTAACCTCTGCGTCCCGACGGCTTCCGGAGTGCCGCTGGACCTCCTCCCGAAAGAGATTAACGGCGTTCGCATTATCGGTATCGATGTCCCCGGTTTTGGGGTACCCACCCACGCCGAAGCAAAAGACGTGCTGGCGGGAGCGATGCTCGGCTATGCGCGCAAGGAGATTCAGGCAGGACCCGTAGCACGCCCCGCCAGCCTTGATACTGAGAATAGCGAGCCCACTGTGGCGATGGTCGGTGAAATTTTTCCAGTCGACGCTATCACTATCGGCCGCATGCTTCAGCCCCTTGGCCTCAAGGCAGGCCCGGTCATTCCCACCCGTGAATGGCGGGAGCTGTATGCTGCATTGGACTGCTCTGCGGTCGCCATGCTGCACCCCTTCTACGCCGCCACTGCAAGAGAATTTAAAGCAGCTGGACGCCCCTTGCTTGGCTCAGCACCGGTAGGTGTTGAAGGCACTCGAGACTGGCTCGCCAACCTCGGCAATGTGCTTAACCTCCCACAGAAACAGATTGATGCGGCAATCAATGCCCAACTTTCTGCCATTCGTGGCGTACTTGAGGCCAACCCGATCGATGCCAGGATCACCCTCTCGGGTTACGAGGGGTCAGAACTGATCGTCGCGCGACTGCTGATCGAGAGCGGCGCTAATGTCCGCTATGTCGGCACTGCGTGCGCCAAGTCTGATTGGTCAGCCCACGACTGCGAATGGTTAGAGTCGCATGGCGTTAGCGTCAAGTTTCGGGCATCGCTCGAAGATGACCTCCATGCCATGGATACCTTTGAACCCGACATCGCGATTGGGACCACGCCCGTCGTGCAGCATGCAAAAGAGCTGTCGATCCCAAGCCTCTATTTCACCAACCTGATCTCGGCCCGCCCCCTAATGGGCGTCGCCGGCGCCGGGTCACTGGCCGAGGTCATCAACACCGCGTTAGCCGGGAAAGAGCGCTTCCAGACTATGGAATCCTTTTTTGCCGGCGTTGGCAGCGGCACCAAGAGCGGCATATGGACACCCCAAATTATTGAGCGTCATGGTATGGGGGAGGCAAGCTAATGCTGGTTCTTGATCATGATCGCGCTGGCGGCTACTGGGGCTCTGTGTACATGTTCACAGCGGTCAAAGGCCTTCAGGTCATTATCGATGGTCCAGTCGGGTGCGAAAATCTACCCGTAACCTCGGTGTTGCACTACACCGATGCACTCCCGCCCCACGAACTACCGATTGTGGTGACGGGGCTTGCCGAAGAAGAACTCGGGCAACGGGGCACGGAGGGTGCGTTGCGTCGCGCCCATCAAACTCTGGACCCCAAAAAACCCAGCGTGGTGGTGACCGGCTCCATCGCAGAAATGATTGGCGGCGGTGTCACACCAGAAGACACCAATATTCAGCGATTCCTGCCACGAACCATTGATGAGGATCAGTGGCAGAGTGCCGATCGTGCTTTGGTCTGGCTTTGGGATCAGTTTGGTAAAGCCAAAGCGAAAAAGCGCAAGGCCAAGAAAACCGATACCGCGGTGAAGCGCGTGAACATTATTGGTCCGGCGTATGGTTACTTTAATACACCGTCGGATCTCGCCGAAATCCAGCGACTGATTGAAGGCATTGGCGCTGAGATCAACATGATCTTTCCGCTGGGCTGCCCATTAGATGAAATTGTTGCCCTGGCGGACGCCGACGCCAACGTCTGTCTGTATCGTGAATACGGCCGCAAGCTTTGCGAAGCGCTTGAGGCGCCCTACTTTCAGGCACCCATCGGTCTCGACAGCACGACCAAGTTCTTGCGTGCACTCGGCGAGGAACTCGGGCTCGACCCCGAACCCTTCATCGAACAGGAAAAACACACCACGCTGAAACCGGTTTGGGATCTGTGGCGTTCCGTGACCCAAGATTTCTTTGGTACGGCCTCCTTTGGCGTCGTTGCTACAGAAACGTACACCCGGGGTCTCCGCCACTTCCTTGAGGGCGAGTTGGGCCTGCCCTGTGCGTTCCATTTTTCCCGCAAAGCGGGAGTCAAACCCAATAATCAGGAAGTGCGTGAAGCGATTCATCAGTCCGGCGCGCTCTTGGTGTTTGGTGGCTATAACGAGCGCATGTATGTGAACGAAGCGGGCGACAAGAGTGTGTATATACCCGCGTCGCTACCCGGCACCATCATTCGTCGGCATACCGGCACCCCCTTCATGGGTTATGCAGGAACCTGCTACCTCATTCAGGAGGTCTGCAATGCCCTCTTTGACGCCCTCTTCAATGTGCTCCCGCTTGGCACGGATCTCGACAAAGTCGAGGCCACTCCGGCGCGAGCAGCAGAGACCCTGACATGGGCCGAGACGGCGCAGAACGGTCTCGATCGCATCGTCGCAGCACAACCGATTTTAGTCCGCATTTCCGCCGCCAAGCGGCTTCGAGATGCCGCCGAGCAGGTCGCCCGCGCAGCGGGAGTCGCTACGGTAGAAATTGAGCATGTCCAGCACGCCAGTGAAAGCCTGCAGTTTGGAGATGCGGCATGAATCAAAGCACGACTTCGACAATGACAGAAACACCCTTTGGGGAGGGGAGGACTCATGGCAATGCATAACAAAACAAGCGATGGGCCACATGGTGTCTGGGAGCAAATGCAATTCCGGATCCTGTTTGTGATGGTTTTCACGTGGTTCCTGTTTGCGGCGGTACTGAAGTCACTCACTTTGCAACGGGGCAGCAGCACGGATAGCTGCTGGCAAGAGGCGCGACGCGAGGCATACAGCCTC
>CALKEI010000029.1 GCA_938085095.1 uncultured Luminiphilus sp.
CTGTTCCCGCTTAACAGTTCCGTGTCTTTTTATTCCTACTTCAACGGCAACATTCTTTTTCTGACCTTGGCTTTGCTCATCGCTTTGGATCGCGACCTGAAGCCGCTGCCGCAGTTGGATCCGGTTCATGAAAGCCAGCCAGGCTGAGCACGATGCCGGTGGGGATCGACCTCGCCGCATACTGATTATCCGATTGAGCGCCATCGGCGACGTGGTCTTTGCTTCGCCCTTGGTGGATGCGATTAGGCGCCGGCATCCCGACGCAGAAATTTGCTGGTTGGCAGAGTCGTTGGTGGCGCCACTGTTGATACACCACCCGGGCCTCAAAGCCGTGCTGATTTGGCAGCGTCGCGAGTGGCGTGAATGGTTTGTGCGAGGACGTTGGCTCCGGCTGTTCCGCGAGGTGTGTGCGTTTCGACAGACGCTTCGGTCACATCATTTTGATGTAGTGCTCGATGCGCAAGGACTGCTGAAAAGCGCGTTTTTGGCGTGGATGACAGGCGCGCGTGTGCGTGTTGGATTTCTTTCTAAAGAGCCGACGTCACTATTTCTGACGGAGCGGATTGAAAAGGATCTGACGCCAGCTATCAGTTCAGAATATCGAGGGCTCGCTGCCTATATGGGGTACGACCCCGTCGATTTTTCGATGCAGGTATCACTGTCACCCGTTGAGCGTGATTACGCTGAACAATTTCGCAGGGATAGGCCTTACACGGTGCTCTGTCCTTTCACGACCCGGCCGCAGAAGCACTGGCCGGAGCTTCATTGGCGAGAGCTCGCTGAGCGGATGACTGAGCGGGGCTGGCGCGTTGTCGTGCTGGGTGCGCCCTCGGACGAGGCCGCGGCCGAACGGATATTTGGCGCGCAAGATATTGAGCTCATGGTGGGCAAGAGCGCCCTGCTAGAGAGTGCAGCGTTGGTTAGCCGCGCCAGTCTGGTGATCGGTGTGGATACCGGTCTCACGCACATGGGCTGGGCCTTTTCGGTGCCCACAGTGGCGCTGTTTGGTTCGACCTGCCCGTACCACGTCGTGGGCGATCTCACGGGGTCGATCCTATACCGCGGCCTCTCCTGCTCACCTTGCAGACGTAAGCCCACCTGCGGCGGGTCTTTCGAGTGCATGAGTGCCTTAACGCCGAGCGGTGTTCTGGACCTCGCGCAGGGCTATTTATCCACAGAGTCTTCTGTGGGCCGCGTGTTAGCATCTTCCGCGAATCGAGAAGAGGCTGTTTGATGTCTGCATTGCCTGACATGCGCAACGGAAACATCACCGTTATCGGTGACGTCATGCTTGACCGCTTCTGGAGCGGCGCCAGCAGGCGCATGAGCCCAGAGGCTCCCGTGCCCGTTGTGAATGTTACAGAGCAGGAGGATCGCGCCGGCGGCGCGGGCAATGTGGCGGTTAACCTGGCTGAACTCGGTCTGTCGGTTTCATTGGTGGGGCTATGTGGAGAGGACGAACACGCTCGTGCACTGCGGGCGTGTGTGGAGGCGGCCGGTGTGCGCTGGAACGTCATGCCATGCGCGGCAGAGACAATTGTAAAGTTGCGGGCGCTAAGCCGTAATCAGCAGTTACTGCGGATGGACTTCGAAGAGTCTTTGGCGGACTACGCGAATGATCTCTTTGTGAGATATGCGCAGCAGCATCTGGCCGATGCGGACTTGGTCATTTTCAGCGACTACGCCAAAGGTTCGCTGGAGCTTGTCCAGCCGTTGCTGGCTCATTGTCGCGAGCTCGGCAAGCCTACTCTGGTCGATCCCAAGGGCCTCGACTTCGAAAAATATCGGGGTGCGACCGTGTTGACGCCGAACCTTGCGGAGCTGGAGGCCGTTGTGGGCCGCTGCGACAGCGAGGCAATGCTGATCGAAAAAGCCGATGCGATTAGAGCGTCGCTCGACATCGAGGCGATCTTGGTGACGCGGAGCGAGGCCGGTATGACATTGATTCAATCGGGCGAGACGCCGCAGCACTTTACCGCCAGCGCGCGGGAGGTGTTCGATGTGACCGGCGCGGGAGATACGGTTATTGCGGTGATGGCTGGCTGTCTCAGCGCTGGCTTGTCGATGCGTGAGGCCGCTCATTATGCCAATCATGCCGCGGGCGTTGTGGTGGCGAAACTGGGCACCGCTAGCGTGTCACCGGCGGAGCTGCAGAGTGCCGTGTCTGTGCCGTCTGTAACGACCGTGCAAGAGATGATGAACGAGTCAGAGTTGGCCAATGCGCTGGCCGACCTGCGCTCCGCCGGGAAGCGGGTGGTCATGACCAATGGTTGTTTCGACTTGATCCATCCGGGGCACATCCGCTACCTGCAACAGGCGGCGGCACTCGGCGATGTGCTGGTGGTCGCAGTAAACGATGACGACTCGGTGCGTCGCTTGAAGGGCGCATCTCGCCCCCTGAATACTGTGGGCGACCGAATGGCCGTACTGGCGGCATTGGAAGCGATCGATTTCGTCGTGCCTTTCACAGAGGATACCCCTGAGCGTGTCATCGAGGTCCTAGCGCCGGATGTGCTGGTCAAGGGCGGTGATTACACCGTGGAGCAGATTGCGGGGCACGAATCTGTGCTCCAGCGAGGCGGTGAGGTGCGCATTTTGGACTTTTTCGCTGGGCACTCCACAACCGGTCTGATTGAACGCCTTCAAGACTGAATAGCGATTCGTTGGTTCTTTGTGCTGCGGGCACCTCGTTCTTGATGCCAATCAAGCTGCTCAGGGATTGATATAAGCCCTCCCAAGCTCGGTCTCTGAAGGAAGGTATCGCTCGAGTAACTGTGTCTGGCGGCTCTTCATGGTGTCGAGTCTGCCGTCGATGATGACCTGGTCAGCCGCGGTGTTCACCTCGAGGGGATCACCGCTCCAGATCACCAGATCCGCCCTGAGTCCCGGGGCAATCATTCTCGGCTGACCACCGAAAATTTCTGCGGGTAAACTGGTCATCGCTGCCATCGCCACTCCATGGGGCAGGCCATTTGCGACGGCGCTGCCGGCTACCTGACGCAGCTTTCGTGCGTTATGTGTTTCACCGCTGGTGAACAGTACTGTCACGCCTGCTTCGTTGAGCAGTGCGGCGTTATCGAGTCGGGCGCCTAGCGCGTCGAAGCTGCCGGGCAAATTGTCGAGCGCGTTGATCATCACTGGCACGCCTGCGCCAGCGAGCGCTTCTTTTACAAGCCAAGCCTCCTGCGCACCGCTGATCATGGCCCGCAGCTGATGCTCTCTGACGAAGGCCAGTGTTTGAAGGATGTCGCTAGCCCGATTCGCCCGGAATACAAAAATGCCGTTCCGGCGCGCCGATTTGAGTGCGGCTTTGCCGCTGGCACTGATCAGCGTCAGGTCATCATCCGCCACGGATAGCTCGGCGAAAGCCGAGTGCAGTAGCATCCAGTGAGCAGCTCTGGAGCCGCCTAGTTTGTTGCCACTGTATCCATCGACATTGACGAAAATGGCGGTGTCACCTTCGAAGCTGTCAAAGTCTCCGTCGAACCGCACCAGTCCACCCTGACCGGAGAGTGTGCGGTCTCCGGGCGCTGCCACCAGCAAGGTATAGCCGTAACCTTCTACCCGAGTGACGGGCACAACGCTCGAATGAGGGTTGTAGGCGGCACGCACATCGAACTCAGGGTGCATCAGGCCGGTATAGAGCCCATTCAAGCGGGAATCGACTGCCTCATAGACCATGCCAATTTCGCTCAGGCCGACCCCAGTGATGCCGGCAAATAGCGCCGGTGTTACCGGGCGCCCGCCCGCGTCGATTATTCTGTCTGCCGTGAGCGCGCTCAGATCCGCTGACACCGCCTCGATCACCCCGTCTT
>CALKEI010000030.1 GCA_938085095.1 uncultured Luminiphilus sp.
GATGATCCCGAGTGTCTGGTGATAGACACGCGAAACGATTACGAAGTGGCCATTGGCAGTTTCAAAGGGGCAGTGAATCCCGGCACACAGAGCTTTCGAGATTTTCCAAGCTGGGCCAAGCGTTACTTAAAGCCCGAGAAGCATACCAAGGTGGCGATGTTCTGCACGGGCGGCATACGTTGTGAGAAGTCGACCTCTTACCTGGTATCGCAGGGGTTCGATGAGGTCTGGCATCTTAAAGGTGGCATTCTCAAATATCTCGAAGAGATGCCGCAAACTGAGTCCCGCTGGGAGGGGGAGTGTTTCGTTTTTGATTCGCGCGTGGCCGTCGATCACAACCTTGAGAAGGGTAGTTTTGATCAGTGTTATGCGTGCCGGCACCCCATTACGGAACAGGACAAGACATCGGAGCACTATCAGAAGGGCGTGTCGTGCCCCCGGTGCTACGGGGATCTCACACCTAACAAGCTGGCTCGTTTTGCAGAGCGGCAAAGACAGGTCGAGTTGTCGGCCGGTCGCGGCGAGCAGCATATTGGTAGTGCACCCCCTGAGCGTCAACGTAGTCGTCGGACTCGCTCAAGTAGTGACTGAGTGGGGTAAAAAAAGCTCACTGTCTTGCCATCCCCTGCTGAAATGATGCCGAGCAGCCGTGCGCTTCCGCTTGTGGTTTGAGTCAGAATCGCCCCGCCTGATGCACCCTGTCTGGCTACACAGTTTGACGCCGCTGGGCGAGATTCCGAATCGGTTACAAAACAGGCCGTATCGGCTACCAGCCGTCTCTCGGTTACTGGGGCATGGGGGTTCTGGGTGGGGGCGAAGCCGGCGGCGATCACTCGCAAACCGGACTCAGGCCCGCTGGGAGATAGGGGGATCCAGCCTGCGGTAAAAATGGGGCGTTGTGCGCGGAGCAGTGCCCAATCCTCCAGCATCGAGCCGCCGCTTGAAATGAGTGTCAACATCAAGGGCTCCTCTTCTCGAGGCAACACGACTTGCACTGGATCAAGGGTCGATCGATAGCCGTCAAAGCAGTGCCAAGCACTAATAAAAATAGGCAGCGGGCCGGGTGTGATGGCCACCGCCGAGCAGTGTTCCGTGAAATGTCGCAGTCGACCATCCTCTGTGCGCGTGATCGGGACTTCCAGTCGACCGATGGCTTGTTGCCAATGGCCACTATGTGGACCGAGGAGCGTTCGCGGATCGTTGGCTGATAGGGCTGCTGAGGCCAGTGACAGTGCGATACAGAGGATCGCTCTGGCCGAAGAGTGGTTGCCGCGACGACACATAGTAAAGCCGGTGCATCAGATTGATCGGGCAAAGTATCACCCCTAGTGGCGCTCTGAATAGTGCATCCTATTAACAGGCCTTTATCTGATCTCTCTTAGTGTAATCTCGCGCTGCGGCGAGTCAGAGGATGGCTCGTCACGATCCGCCCCAAAGGAGCGAAAAATTTGCAGTACTCACCACAGCAGCTGAGAACCGGATTGGCGCTCGGGGTTATCGCCAATATTATTTGGGGTGTATCCGCTCTGTACTGGGTTGAAACAGCGCCCGTTAGCCCCGTGGATGTGGTTGCCCATCGGGCGATCTGGAGTTTGCCGGTTGCGGCACTGGTATTACTCTGGGCAGGGCGATTCCGTGCAACTTGGGCTTTGGTACGTGTGCCGAAAACACTGGTCTGGAGTGCTGCGGCGACCATTCTGCTGAGCCTCAACTGGGGCGTGTTCGTTTACGCTGTTTTCTCCGGACGCGCGACGGAGGCGAGTCTGGGCTATTTCATGGTGCCTCTGCTCACCATCATGGTCGGCAAGGTGGTATTCCATGAGACGTTGGGTTCCGCGCAGCGAGTCGCCATTGTATTGGCGGTAATTGCCGTAGCGCTCCAGCTGGTGTCCTACGGTAGCCTTCCTTTGGTCAGTCTGGTCGTAGGGGCGAGCTTCTCTCTGTACGCCGCGATTCGAAAAAAGATTGAAGCCGATACTATGCAGGGATTGTTTATTGAAACGCTTTGTATGGCACCGTTTGCTCTAGTGTGGCTGTGGATAACTGACGGTGCCGGGATGGGTCAGCACGGCCTAAAGGTCGATACATTCCTGGTGCTCGCGGGTGTTTACACCGCGACGCCGCTGCTAACCTACATTGCTGCGTCGCGGCTACTACCGTTGAATATCGTTGGCCTAATCTCCTACCTTGGGCCGTCGCTTCAGCTCTTGGTGGCGCAAACGGTGCTGGGCGAGTCCATCGACACGGTCACCGTGATCTCTTTTGCGTTGGTTTGGATTGGCGTGCTGTTGGTTTCGGGTCAGGGATTGGCGCGCATTCGCAAGCGCTAGTAGCGGGCTGTGTGAGAAGCGAGATGTCAGGATGATGAGCGTATGACCATCGCGGTGCGATTAAGGGAGGAGTGGCTGAGACTGCTTGAGCGTGAATTCGAGCAAGAGTACATGATCCAGTTGGGCGCTTTTTTACGCGCCGAGAGAGCGGCGGGAAAAGTCATTTATCCAGCGGGGGCAGATTTTTTTGCGGCCCTCGAGGCTACTCCCCCATCTGCCGTCAAAGTGGTTATTTTGGGTCAGGATCCCTATCACGGTCCGGGTCAGGCTCACGGCCTCAGTTTTTCGGTTAAAGGAGGACAGCGGATACCGCCGTCGTTACAGAACATATTCCGCGAGCTCCATGAGGATGAGGGGCTGGTCCAGCCATCGCATGGTGATCTGTCTGTGTGGGCCGAGCGGGGCGTGCTGTTGCTCAATAGCGTGCTGACGGTTGAGCGAGGCCTCGCAGGGTCCCATCAGGGTAAGGGCTGGGAACAGTTCACCGATGCGGTGATCGATAAGCTGAATGCGATCCAATCACCACTGGTATTTATGTTGTGGGGCGCCCATGCGCAGCGAAAGGGGGCGGGCATCAATCGTGATCGCCACTGCGTTTTGACTGCGCCGCATCCTTCGCCGCTGTCAGCGCATCGCGGTTTTCTGGGTTGTCGACATTTTAGTCAGGCCAACGCGTTCTTGATCGCACATCAACGTGAGCCGGTAGATTGGTCCTTGTCGTCGTGACACGGCGAAATATGGGTCAGAGCTTCCCCCCCTGCCCGCAGGGTAACCGCGTCCGCCATAGCGGTGGGGACCAGCTCAATCAATAATTCGCTGTGTCCGCTGTGGTGACAATGGTTGACGATGCTGCCGACCGGCCGGTCATCAGCGTCGATCAGCGCATCGCCCGATGTGACGGGAGAGGCGACTTGTGCGCGATGCAGTCGGCGTTTTGGCGTGCCTCGATAGTGCAGCCGAGCGATAATTTCCTGGCCGGTATAGCATCCCTTGCTGAAGCTCACTGTCCCGTTAAGATCGTAATTAAGATCTTGTGGCAAGTAGTGACCCACGGTTTGCAGCTCAATCCTTGCTCGGTTGCCCAGTACGTCAGGCCAGCTTTGATCTGAGGGTTGGTGGTTTCTACTCGAGTGGGGTGACCGCCAGTGCTCGAGGTATCCGGCCTCGATAGGAATCGTCACGAGGGTGAGATTTTCCGCGTCGTATTCCAGTGCCGCTTGGGACTCGGCTTGCGTGCCCGGCGTACGCTCGACAAGCCAGTCAGTGAGCGACAGTGTGCATCGGGAGAAGGCCAGGTATGGCGTGAGATGATCTGCCAGCTTGAGCATGACAGCTTCTCTTCCTCTTAGCAGGACCTCTTCATCACTGACCACGACGGCCAAAATGTCGGCGAGTACGCGCCCTTTGGGATTGCAAAACGCTGCGTAGCGGACATCTCCAGGGACACAGGTTTTGAAATCGGCCGTCGTTTGCCCATGGAGAAAGTCTGCGGCCGCTGTGCCTTGCAGTCGCATGACAGTATCGGCTTGATCGGCGGGGATGCCGGATTGGGGGAGAGTCGAATTGGTCACGATAGGCACTGCAAAATAATAAAGGCCTATACTACATTGTTTGGAGCGCAAGGCCGCTGGTGTCTGATGGATCAACGAGAAGAGTGGAATAGGGCAAAGTGGGCCAGCCGGCGCGGGTTGCTGGAGCTCGATCTGTTGTTGTCCCCATTTGTCGCGGAGGCCT
>CALKEI010000031.1 GCA_938085095.1 uncultured Luminiphilus sp.
TGCCAATCAAAATGGTCCTTTGATGTGCCACCTAAATCACCGATAATCGATGAACGGTGAGGGGCAGATGGTAAAAACCAGCGAATATTTAAGTGCTACGGAGCATGAGCAGGTGCTGAGGCGAGATGATCTCTGGGCCGGGTGGCTGGTAATCTCGACTTGGGCAATGATACTGGCACTGTTGCTCTTAGCGGGCAGGTTTCCTCATCCCGTGACGATATTATTGGCCTGGTTGGTGTTGCCCGGTCGTCAACTGGGCTTGTCCGTGCTGATGCACGAGGCGGGACACAATACGCTGTTCGCCAACCGCCGGTCGAATCAATGGGCAGGGCAGTGGTTGTGTGCGTTGCCCACGCTGAACGACCTCAACGCTTATGCGACAGGGCACCTTGATCATCATCGGCACGCCGGGACGCCAGAGGATCCCGACCTTCCTAATTACCGGGCGTACCCTGTCGAGGCAAAAAGCTTGCTGAGAAAGATGGTCCGTGATCTGACTGGTCAGACGGGGGCCAAGCTCATCGCAGGCATTTTTAAGGGTGGTTTAGCGCATTTTGGCGGCAGGAGCTCGGATAGAGGGCTGCTCCTGATCAGGCAGATAGCCGTGCAAGTTACACTGGCAGCTATCTTGATAATGTTGGGTGTGGGCTGGACCTGGTGGTTGTGGATCGGCACGTTGTTGACGGGCTACATGCTGGTGGCGAGGCTCAGGCAAATCGCCGAGCACGCGGCCGTGCCCGATGCCAATAACCCTGATCCGCGCTGGAATACGCGCACCGTTGATGCCCCGCTTTGGCAACGATTTCTGATGGCCCCCCATTTTGTGAACTATCACCTCGAGCACCATCTCCTTCCTGCCGTTCCCTGTTATCGACTACCCAGGTTTCGGGCTTTGCTGAAAGACAGGGGCCTGTTAAGTCAGGTACCGGTGTTTCATGGATACGGTCAGGTATTGCGTCATGCGGTGAAAGCAGTATGAGCCTATCACCGGACCAGTGGGTTGAACGGCTGCTGGGGCCGATTGCTGAAGCACTGTCATCGGTGGTGTTCTATACGGTATCCATTGCCGGAACCGATGTGCCGCTGATCGTCATGTGGACGGCGATGGCAGCGCTGTTTTTCACGGTGTACATGCGCTTTATCAACTTCAGGGCGCTCGGGTTGGCGATCCGTCATGCGAAAGGTGACTTTTCTGACCCCAACGCGCGGGGAGAGATCAGTCACTTTAAGGCCGTGGCGACGGCTATCTCGGGTACGGTCGGCGTGGGCAATATTGGCGGGGTGGCGGTCGCTATTTCTCTCGGAGGTCCTGGTGCGGCCTTTTGGTTGTTCATTGCTGGCCTGCTATCCATGTCTACCAAGCTGGTCGAGTGCACCCTCGGCGTGAAATACCGCCGCCACAATGCGGACGGATCTGTCTCGGGGGGGCCGATGTTTTATATGGAGGCCTATTTTCGGGAGCGAGGCTGGCCGCTAGTGGGGAAGGGCTTCGGCGCTTTCTACGCCATCGCTCTGGTGATTGGCTGTCTGGGTATCGGCAATATGTTCCAGTCGAACCAGGCGTTCGCCCAAGTCTTGGTGATCACCGGCGGAGAGGCATCGTTTTTTGCTGATCGGGGCTGGCTCTTCGGCGTCGCGCTGGCCGGCGTCATTGCGGCGGTGATTATTGGCGGTATTCGCTCTATTGCCCGGGTGGCGGCGGTGTTGGTGCCGGTCATGGCGCTGCTCTACTTGTTGAGCGCACTATTGGTGCTTGGGTTAAGTGCAGAGCATATCCCGGCCGCATTGGCATTGGTGACGTCAGAGGCCTTTACAGGGCAGGCGGCATCTGGGGGTATTCTGGGTGCGATGGTCATCGGATTTCAGCGCGCATTGTTTTCCAACGAAGCCGGCATCGGATCAGCCTCTATTGCTCATGCGGCGGTGAAAACGGAAGCGCCGGCTTCAGAGGGTATCACCGCATTGCTCGAGCCTTTTATCGATACCGTCGTCATCTGTTCATTGAGTTCTCTGGTAATTCTGACCACGGCCATTCCTCAAGGTTTGATGGGATCGGGACTGGCTGGTATCGAGCTGACGTCGGCAGCATTTGCCTGGCATTTCGCCTGGGCGCCCTATGTTATTGCCGTCGCAGCGCTGCTATTTGCCTTTTCGAGTGCGTTGGCGTGGTCTTACTACGGACTGAAAGGCTGGACGTACCTCGTGGGCGAGGGCCCGCTGCGCAGCGTGTTCTTCCAGCTGGTGTTTTGTGGCTTCATTGCGCTGGGCTGTATGCTGGAGCTGCGGGCGGTGCTCGACTTTTCCGATGCGATGACGTTCCTGATTGCGCTACCCAATATTCTGATGCTGTACCTGTTCGCGCCGCTGGTCAGACGCGAGGTCAATCAGTACCTGGCAGATATCAAATCCCGTTAGTAGGGCTGATGACCCTCGCTCACCACTCGGTGTAGCCGCCGCGTTGCAGGGAAAAAATCATTCACAGGCTTATGCTGGGTACTGCGGTTATCCCATAACACCATGCTGTCCGGCTGCCAGCTGAACCGGCAAGTGAACTCGGGCAGGCTGGCGTGACGCCACAAAAACTGAAGTACTTCGGCAGACTCCAGCGGCGGCACGCCCTCGATATGTGTGGTGAACAGGGCGTTCACGAACAGCACTTTCTTGCCGGTTTCGGGGTGGGTTTGAATCACCGGATGACGAACAGGCGGGTTGGCAGCCACCGCGTCTGCAAGTCGTTCCCGACCACCCGGTTCGGCGAGGCTTTCCCTGAAGCCGTGGCTGAAATCATGCACTGCAACCAGACCCTCGAGATAGCGCTGCATGCCGGCAGAGAGCCCCTCGTAAGCGGCAGTCATGCTGGCAAAGAGCGTGTCGCCACCGACTTCAGGAATGGTGATGCCGCGAAGCACGGTGACCGATGGCGGGTGCTGTTTGAAGGTCATGTCTGAATGCCAGACCTCTATTTTCGACGGGTTCTCTCTGGTGCTCTCAAGAATCATGACCTCCGGCAAATCCTCCACAGTGCTGTAAGCAGGGTGGGTTTGTAGCGGCCCAAACACTTCTGCCAGACTTTTTTGATCCGACGGCGCGATCGATTGATTGCGCAAAAACAAGACCTCATGCTCGTTGAGCAAGGCGCGCAGCGACCGGGCGCCTTCGGCGTCTATGCCGTTGGCGAGATTAATAGATCGCAGTTCTGCTCCAATGGCTCCCGCCACGCGCTTCACGATCATTGCATCCTCTCCCGTTCGTTCCTGATCTTTTCAGGGCCAGGGGGGATTGTGCTCGCCCATGACGTGGTGGGGCAAGCGTCCACCTGACACAGTGATTCCTGAATCGACAGCGGTTCGAAGTGTTCCGGTCCGGTCCGTGGCGACCTCAAATCCGGTTCCAATTGGCCTAAAAGGAGTGAGTAACATGAGAAAATGGATTGTCATATTGGGTCTTTGTGGCGCGATGGCGCCCCCATTAAGTCAAGCGGCGTCCTCTGTGGGTGTGGTTCCCCTCAATGTGCAGACCGAGACGGTCCGGGTGGCACCCCCGCCACTTCCCGACGAGCGATCCCGTGCACTGTCATTTCTGGAAGCGTCGCAGCTCCGCGGCCGAGTGCTGCCGTTTGTCATCGGTGTTGCTGCCATCGACATTGCACTCGCGAGTTTCTATTGGGGCGTGTACGTGCCGCACTATGCAGAGACAGCACCCGCTTATTAAATGCCATAGCACAGGGAGATAGTGGTAATGAAACCCACGACAGATAATGCTGTAGAGCGGTTGCAGCGAAAGATTGCACGAGAGGCCTCTCAGCAAGCTCGCGGCCGCTACTTCGCCGTGAGAATCCTGCCCGTCTTGCTTCTCTGGGCACTACTGATGGCCGCGGCCAAGGAGGTAGCGGGAGGTCTGATCACGCTCGGCGTTGCCTTAACCACCTACTTTAGTGGGGCTGCCGTGCTGGTCATCTGGCTAGAACATCGCGCCCGTCGGCATGCGGCAGAGGGATAAACACCAAGGAGTTCGGCGGGTGACGGCAGTGGGTCAATTAATCAGGCTCTCAGCCATAGTTGCGGGTTTTTTTAGCGTGGCCGCAATAGCGGAGGCACAGCCGGTAAGGCTCTTTGAGCAGGCCATTGTCGCGCAGGACCAAAATT
>CALKEI010000032.1 GCA_938085095.1 uncultured Luminiphilus sp.
GCATCGGTGCAGCAAAATAAGGAAAACAAACGCTATGTCTCACATCAAAAATGTACTCCTCGTGATAACGACCTTGGTCGCTGTCGCCCTTCCGCCGGTGAGTTTCAGTGGAACTGATCATGACGAGATCCTCGCGCTCTATCAGGGCTGGATTCGAGCCGTAGAGGGTAGCGATATCGATGGCTATGTAGGCGGACTCCATCCAGACGTGAGCTTGAGACCACCGGGCGTGCCGGGTCTCGATGGGCGCGAGAATTATCGCGAGTTTCTCGGCCCTGTCTTTCAGACCGCTCGCTATGAAATCACCGTTGATGTGCCACACATGATCACAATGATGGGTGACGCGGCCGTCGTGGAATACGACTACACCATCCGCCGCGTGGTCGATACCAGCGTGGAGGCCGATCTGCCCGAGGGCGCACTGGAAGGCGAGGCCACCACGTCTCACTACATCGACATTGTCGCGAAAGACGATACCGGCGCCTGGAAGATCCGGTTACACAGTTGGTCGATGACCCTGTGAGCGCCATAGGCGAGAATTCGGCCGATTCCGGCAACCGCTATGCGCTGATCACGGGCGCCTCTGCGGGGTTGGGAGCGGAATTTGCCCGCCAACTGGCGTCAATGGGGAAAAAGCTGATTCTGGTCGCGCGGCGTGAGGATCGCCTGCGAACACTCGCCGAATCGCTCAAAAAGCAATACGAGATTGACAGCGAGATCATCGTCGCAGATCTCAGCGAGCGAGATGCAGGAAAACGGATCGCTGACGCCTGCCAGTCTGCCGACTGGCGCGTAGACTGGTTGGTAAATAACGCCGGAATAGCGGGCCCCGACTTACTTAAGGATCGTGACTGGACTGCGCAACAGGATTTTTTCCAACTGATGATGTTATCAGTAGCTGATCTGTGCCATCGATTGATACCAAGCATGGTGGAACGAGATTACGGTCGCGTCATCAACGTGGCGTCTGTTGCAGCCAGGGTACCTCGCGCCGGGGGCTGCAACTACGGGCCCGCAAAAGCCTATCTGGTCGCTCTGTCAGAGGAACTGAATCTCACCGTCGCGGCATGCGGGGTGAACGTGACGGCGCTTTGCCCTGGCTTCACCCACACCGATTTCCACGAAACAGCCGGCCTGATGGACATGAAGAACAACATGGCAAAATGGTTATGGTATGACGCCAGCGTCGTGGTGCGCGACGGCATCAAGGGCGTAGAAGCGAGCCAATCGGTGGTGGTGTCCGGGCGCCTCTATCGCTGGCTTGATCCTGTCTTTCAGTCGGTATGGACCCGCCGCTTGTTGAAGATCAAAGCTCGACCAGACTAAACGCTGCAAGGAACTCTAGCCGCCAAACGGCGCCACTCAAGAGGAGGGAACGTGACGAGCCTGAAACGCCGAGACCTACTGTTGGCTACCGCCTCATTGCCTTTATGGCGAACCGGTAGTGCGCGAGCGGACCTATCGACCCACTACGACGTCATCGTCATAGGCGGCGGCACGGCCGGTATTCCCTGCGCTCTGTTCGCTGCCCGCAGCGGCGCGCGCGTGCTGCTGATCGAGAAAAGCCCGGCTTTGGGCGGCACCCTATTTTGGTCGACCGGGCAAATCGCGGGTTCAGGCACAGTGTTTCAGCAAAGGCTGGGCATTGACGACTCGGCAGAGGCACATTTCAACGACTGCATGCGAATCAACGAACACACCGCCGACCCGGAACTGACAAGGCTCACCGTTGATCACGCCGGCGAGACCATCAATTGGCTGGCCGCCAACGGTTTCGAGGTGATGCCGGGACACCCGGTCACCGGTATCGGCCACGATCACTTCACTGCTCGTCGTTACCAGCAAGGCGTCAACAATGGCCTATCTATTCTCAACGCTTTCTTGCCCTCTCTCGAGTCCAGCATCGCCCGCCAAGAGATTACGTTGCTGACTAGCACGGGCGTTAATGGCCTGATGCAGGACCCAGCAGGCAAAGTAGTGGGTGTGACCGTCGCCGGGCCCTCGGGTATTCAAGATGTTCGCGGCAGTCATATCGTCATGGCAACGGGCGGCTGCGCCGCCAACCCACGACTTTTCGAAGATCTGCATGGCGTGCCGCTCTACGCTAAAACTGCCTATCCCACCTCGCAGGGCGATGGTCTGCTGCTGGGCATGTCGGTGGGCGGTGCTATTGTGGGCGGAGAAAAATATGCCAGCCTTGCAGGATTGGTGCCTGACGCCTACGAGTACCCCTGCCAAATGTATGCCTGGGCCCCGCTCAACCCCGCTATCCGACAACCTTGGGAGATCGTCGTCAACGCTGGGGGCGACAGGTTCGTCAGAGAGGATCATCCCAGCATTCATCACATTGAACACAGTATTTATCAACAAGCTGGTCATCGACACTGGGCCATTTTTGATACCGAGATGCTGGAAAAATCAGAACCCATCATTCCCGATTGGAGTCGCGATCGATTAGCCAATGAGCATCAAACTCACCCCATGTTTTGCAGTGCAATGACTCTCAAGGATCTGGCATTTCGTGCTGGCGTGAACCCTGCCGCGCTTGTGGCCAATGTCGACGACTACAATCACCGGCTTCGATCGGGCGAAAGTGATCGCTTCGGGAGAGTACACAGGCCTCTGACTCTCTCAAAACCGCCTTTTTACAGTATTGCCATGCAGGGATGGACACTCGTGTCGTTTGCGGGGCTCAGTGTCAATCGTGATTTGCAGGTATTGGACAACGAGAGACGACCGGTGCCCAACCTGTATGCCATTGGGGAAGTGATTGGCGCCGGCGCCACCTCGGGCGCTGCCTATACCAACGGTATGCTCGTCACGCCGGCAATCACCTTTGGCCGACTGCTGGGCACCCGACTCGCCGGCCTATCACGGGCAACGTGACCCCACATTCCCTCGCGCGCAGCCCCTAGGGTAGAATCAGGTAGAATTTAGCAATAAGTGACACTCCCCCGGCGTTATTTGCACTCATGGTAGCGCCTTGGTAGCTTCCCCCTGAGATCAACTAAGGAGATCCCATGAAAATCAAAGGTTTTGTAACGGCAGCGAGCGCGCTAATGCTGGTTTCGTCATTCGCATCTGCGGGTAACCCCGTTCAGATGTGGAAGTGCAACGTGAATAGCGATGTTGCTGAAGAGGATGTCATGGCACAGGCTAACGCCTGGAAGAAAGCCGCAGGCGAGTTGGCCGGTGGTGACGACATGAATGTATACACCATGTTCCCCGTTTCGGTCGGCGCCGACGGCGACGGCACCGACGTGTTGTTGGCGGTGTCGTGGGAGTCATTTAGCGCCTTTGGTGAGTGGTGGGATGCGTACCCCTCATCGGATGTCGCACAAATGGAGCGGGAGACGATGACCTGTCACGGTAGTGCACTGTGGGAGAGTGAGGAGATCTGATCCTCGCAACTGCTTTCGATTGGGGCCGCCTCCGGGCGGCCCTTTTTCGTTGTGGCAGGGCGTCTTTGCCACGCAAAAAATGTTTCTGATTGACACACCGAGTCGTTATCAATGTCCCAGGTATGGAGTTGTAATGAGTGGGATCCTCTCGAAGAGGTTGTGGTGGGCAACCCCTTCGGTGCGCGCTTCCCTTTCGCTGATCTCAGCACCCGCCTCGCGGAATACCCTGACCGCGAGTTAACACAAATTCCTCAAGGCCCCTTCCCCGAGCAGATCATTGAAGAGACCGAGGAGGATTTGCAGTGCTTTGTAGACACCTTGGAGGCACGAGGCATCAAGGTCCGCAGACCCGCTGACTGGCCACACGAACAACCGATTAAAACGCCGCAATGGGAGACGCAGGGGTACTACAACTACTGCCCTCGAGACGTGCTGCTGGTGGTAGGCGACACCATTATCGAGACCCCCAACGTCATCCGCGGCCGGTCCCTCGAGACAGGGTCCTACCGCCCATTACTCATGGAATACTATGCCAGTGGCGCGAATTGGTTTAGCGCCCCGAAGCCACTCCTGGAAGACAAGCTGTTCGAGTTTGATGCGACGGCGCCGACCCCGCAGAACCTCGAACCGGCTTTTGACGCAGCCAATATTCTCAGGTTTGGAAGAGATTTACTCTATCTGGTGAGCGCAACGGGCAACGAGCTAGGGGGTCATTGGCTACAGCGAGTGCTGGGTGAGCGCTTCCGCGTACACTTTATGAAAGACGTCTACTTCGGCAGCCATATCGACTCGACACTCGTCGCACTGCGCCCCGGCTTAGTGCTCGCCAATCCGGAGCGGCTATCGAAAGAGACTATCCCGGCCTTTCTGAAAGAGTGGGAAATTATCTTCAGCCCGCCGATGGAAAACCAGGATCGTTATAGTGCTGACTATCTTGAACAAGCCATTGGCAGCGAATGGATCGATATGAATTTGTTCAGTCTGGGGCCTGATACAGTAGTCGTAGACAGCGACCAAAGCGCCTTGATCGCTCTGCTAGAGTCGAAGGGCCTGGAGGTCATCCCACTCAAGCTGCGTCACTCGCGCATGATGGGTGGTGGCTTTCACTGCGTCACACTCGACACCCGGCGCCGCGGCACGATGGAATCCTATTTCTCCTGACGGACCCGACATGATCAACTGGCACAGGCCTCAATGACGCTATTGTGGATCGCGCTGCTACCCGCTGCGGTGACCGCAGCTTGGGTTCGTTATCGTCAGGTGGTCGCCGGCAACGTGTGTTCACTCACTTCAGAGCCCACGCTTACCCAGCCTCACCTATCGGCACCCTGGGGTATCCATCGGCACCAGCAGGGTGTGCGCTGGCTACACGAAATCTTTGAGCGCTCGGCAGTTCAATTTCCCGAGCTGACGGCACTATCCATTCCCGAAACGGCGGAGTCACTGACCTACGCGGAGCTTGACCAACTGGCCAACCAACTCGCTTGTGTCATCCGCGACTCCGTCTCTCAAGCAGATCAGATCGTCGCTGTCCGCCTTCCCCAAAACTCAGCAACCATCGTCGCCCTGCATCTGGCGATCTTGAAGGCGGGCGCCACGCAATGCTTCATCGATCCTGACGCCCCGGATGATTTGTTATTGCGAGTACTGAGCGACGCCCGGCCCGCGCTGTTGATCAGTGATGCTTTACCCTCTGGCTATGCGGGGGATTTTGTGTCCCCAGAGGCGCTGCTCCGCCAGGCCCAGTCCGGATCCTCGCGCGCACTCTCAGCCCCTTGGTTGGACGAACCTCAGGCGAGATTAGCCTCCTTGTTTTACACCAGCGGCACCACAGGCCATCCCAAAGGCGTTGAGTGCCCCCACGCTGGCTACATTAACCTCGCGCAGTCCTATGCGACCTTTTATGATTTTGTGCCCGGTAGCGATGCCAGTTCGCTGACCTCCTCGCTAGGCTATGACGGCAGTATTTCCGAGATGTACAGCGCCTGGGTCGCCGGCTGCGAAGTGGTGATGCTGTCCAAGTCGGCGCTGAGATCCGGCCCTGACTTATTGCCTGTTTTGCGCGATGCGCAGATCACCGCGCTCTTTTGTCCGCCTGTGTTGCTGTCAACGCTGACGGCACATCCCGAGAGGGATCTGCCCTATCCCATATGCCGTTATATCGTGCCTGCCGGTGAGGCCTTTCCTGCTTCTTTGATCGAGCCGTGGTCTCGTGCCCGGCGTCAAATCGTCAACACTTACGGTCCGACGGAAGTCAGTACCGACACCAGCCGCCAACTGCTGCGGCCCAATGAGCCTGTCACTATCGGCAGCCCCCTCCCCGGTGTCAGCTACACCATCGTTGACCCCGACACGCTAACGCCCCTGCCCCACGGGGACGAGGGCGAACTCTGCATTGGAGGGATGCAGCTCGCCCGCGGCTACCGCAACCTCCCCGAGGTCACCCGCGAGCGATTTATTGAGCACCCCGAGCTTGGACGAGTATACCGCTCGGGAGACCGCTGCCACGTTGACCCAATTACCCAGCGGGTGCATTTCCATGGCCGCATCGACGCTCAGCTCAAGGTCAGGGGTTATCGGGTGGAGGCACAGCCCATCGAATCGCTGATACAGGATCAATTTGCCGACATTAAAACGGCCGTATTGGATTGCCAGCACAATGAACTCGTCGCCTTATTAAGAGCACCGGCTCTGTGGTCAGAGGAGATCACAAGCACCAACATACAGCCTTTGAGCCATGCACTGGTGAGTCAGGCGCAGCGGCTAATTTCAGAAAAATTCCCACCTTACGCAGTACCCAGCCGCTTTTTTCTCGTCAATCAATTCGAATTGGTGCCGGCTTCCGGAAAAATTAATCGCCGTGCCTTGCCTTCGGTGTCTGACATTGCCGAGTTCGAGGCATCAGAGGTCGCCGTGAAAGTAGCTGTTACAGATGATGGCAGTGTGTCTTTGCCCGCTGAGGTGCTGGCCCTCTGCCGAGCTGAGCTCGGACTGACGCTCGACTGGCACGATGACTTCGTCGAATGGGGCGCTCACTCGATTGCAATCGCACGGCTCACTCAGCAGCTCCAGATGGCGGGCTATCCCGTGTCGGTCAGAGGCTTACTCAGCGAGACGCGCACTGCAGCCGCCATAGGCGAGCTGCCGACTCACAGCAAAGACCAGCAGGACCCCGCTGAGCCCTCTGCTCCATCACGTGAGACATCAGACAACCTCTCACAAGCGAGTCGCTCATATGGATTCCGCCAATTCACTACGCTTCAGGCTTTAGGCGCTCTGCTACTCAGGGTGCCGCTGCTGCTTATGGCCGCGCTAGGGCTTGCGATCATTGACCCTGAAGAATTGCTGCTGGTTGGCGACATCTTGGGCTTTATGCAGGCGACAATCATCGCTTACTGCGTCTACATGATCGTACCCTTCGTCAATCTGGGTTGGGTATTGCTGCTGCGCGGGACTCAAGCCGCCACAGTGCGTGCGCCCAACATAGCGCCCGGGCGCTACCGAAAATTTTCCAGTCATCACCTGCAACTGTGGTGGTTAGAACAACAGGCCGGCTTTGTACTGAAGCCGCTTGTGAAAGGACTGCGCAGCCCGGTGTTATTCAACTGGGCACTCAAGCGTTTGGGCGCCGACATTCACCCCAAAGCCTTCATCGCTCAAAGCACTGAGTGGTATGGCCCTCTGTCACTCGTCTCGATAGGACCGGAGGCTGTTGTTCAAGCGGGTGTGCAAATCAGCAGTGTTCGCTGGGAGGGAAACGATTTTATTTTGGACACGATCCGCGTGGACCGCAGCGCGCGGGTAGGAAGCCGGGCCATGCTCTCCGGCGGCGCCTCACTGGGGCACCACTCATGGCTCACGCCATTATCCAGCTTGGATACCAAGACCGACCCCCATAGCCAGATCAGCGGAGTTCCCGGGACAAAA
This sequence comes from uncultured Luminiphilus sp., assembly GCA_938085095.1. Classification (GTDB taxonomy): domain Bacteria; phylum Pseudomonadota; class Gammaproteobacteria; order Pseudomonadales; family Halieaceae; genus Luminiphilus. The sequence goes on from CALKEI010000032.1 coordinate 7,329, forward strand.
GCGGGCGACTACCAACCACCTAAGAGACCCCACCTAGCTCCCTCCTCTGCACTGACAGAGGCTGTGATCGACTTCCGCAATGTCGCCACACAATTTGCGCTGGAGCTCGTGCTCGTAATTATACCGGGGGCGCTTATTGCGCTGCTGACAACTTGGTTTCTCGGATTCGAGGCCCTTAGCAAAGTGAATCTAGATGCGAAGATGCTGACGGGCCGCGATCTGTTAGTGATGAGTGGTTCGGGGGTGATCGGCATCTGGCTTGGCGTCCTCACAAGCTCGATGATTCTCTGCACTTTCCTTCGATTCACCCCCACCCCACCGGGCTGGACGCGCGCCGCCAGCCTGCGCGGGACGTTGGCACGATACCGGCAGACCAAAATGAATCAGATCCAGCAAATGTGGGGCTGGAGCCTCACCGGTCAATACCTGCGGGCACTCGCGGGCGTGAAGTTCTCGCAGGTCGGGGCCTCAGAGTGCGATGAGCTAGTAAACTTGCTCCCCGAGCATCTCCACGCAGATGCCAACGTATTCATCGCGCAGGGCTGTTTCTGCAACGTGCTGGATGAGCACGGCGCTTTCCTGTTGACTCAACCGATCAGGATGCCTGCTGGATTTTTTGGCAGTAACAATGCCATGGTCGAGCCCGGAGCCCTCCCCGGCAATCTGCTTCTCGGCGTATCGACACCGCTTGGGCCTCACTTGTACCGACCGCAATACACCGATCGCCCCGATCCCAAACGCGTGCTCGCAGGTAACCCACCGTTGGAGATAGGCGCCCCCGATCCAGAGAGCGCGCCCGCGCATCCAGTGCCGTCACTCAGCATATTTCTGGCGCGGTTTTTGCTCAATGACCTGGCCTCGGTGGGCATCATTCCGGGTATTACGCTATTTCTGGCCGCCGGTTTGCTGGTCAGCCTCAACGTCATGGGCTTTAGTAATGTGGGTGCCGCATTGATCACCAGCATTATCGTGCCGCTGTCGATGCCCCTGCTCGCGCTGCTCGTCAAGCTTGCCTTGGTTGGGAACCGCTGGGGGCGTCATAACAGTGCGCCGTTTTGGTCGGTGCGTCACTTCACCTACTTTCTGGCGCAGGACTGCTTCTTTCGCCTGATGACCGGCTTTATGGCCACTGTGTCGGGTACTGCACTGGCGAATCCAATTCTACGACGCTTTGGCTGCCGGATTGGACAACGCACTTTGATCGGCTTGCCGTTGCAAATGTCTGATTGGCACGCGGTGGACATTGGCGATGACTGTATCGTGAACGGGCAGATGCAATTACACAGTTTCGAGGATCGCGTACTGACGGTGTCCCGCTCAAGAATTGGGGACGGCGCCGCCATCAACTACGGGACTATGTTGATGGGGGGGGCGCACCTCGATTCAG
>CALKEI010000033.1 GCA_938085095.1 uncultured Luminiphilus sp.
AGCCTCCGGGCATGCTAAAATTAACGAATCGATAAAGCGGCCTGTGTTTCCGGTGGCCCGCATCCCTTTGAGGCAATCTAACTGTGGCTGAACTCAGTCATATACGAAACTTTTCCATTATTGCTCACATTGATCACGGCAAGTCCACGCTTGCAGATCGATTCATTCAGCATTGTGGCGGGCTTACCGAACGGGAGATGGCCGAGCAGGTGCTCGATTCCATGGATATCGAGCGGGAGCGGGGCATTACCATCAAAGCCCAAAGCGTGACCTTGGACTACGAGGCTCAAGACGGCGCGGTTTACCAGCTGAACTTTATTGATACGCCTGGCCACGTCGATTTTTCTTATGAGGTATCGCGTTCTCTCGCGGCCTGCGAGGGCGCGCTGCTGGTGGTGGATGCCGGGCAGGGTGTCGAGGCGCAGTCCGTGGCAAATTGCTATACGGCAATCGAGCAGGGACTCGAAGTATTGCCGGTGCTGAATAAAATGGACCTTCCCCAGGCGGACCCCGAGCGAGTTCAGCAGGAAATCGAAGAAATTATTGGTATTGACGCGACCGGGGCGGTTCCGGCCAGCGCCAAGACCGGCATGGGTATTGAAGACGTTCTGGAATATCTCGTGGAGCACATTCCTGCGCCCACAGGTGATCGAGATGCCCCGCTTCAGGCGCTCATCATTGATTCGTGGTTTGACAACTATTTGGGCGTCGTGTCGCTTGTGAGGGTGAAGCAGGGTCGGCTCGCCAAGCGAGACAAGTTTGTGGTCAGGTCGACCGGCAAGCAGCATCAGGCCGACATGATCGGGGTCTTCACGCCACGCAGGACCGAGACCGGTAGCCTGATGGCGGGGGAAGTGGGTTTTGTTGTGGCAGGTATCAAGGATATCAAAGGCGCGCCCGTTGGAGACACGCTAATCTCGGCGTCCCATCAAGAGACCAGCGCGCTGCCCGGCTTCCAGAGCGTCAAGCCACAGGTCTATGCAGGTATCTTTACCGTCAATTCCGATGACTACGAGGATTTCAGGGATGCGCTAGGCAAACTGACGCTAAATGATGCCTCGCTTTTTTATGAGCCGGAGTCGTCGGATGCACTTGGATTTGGGTTTCGGTGCGGTTTCCTCGGGATGCTGCATATGGAAATTATTCAGGAGCGTCTGGAGCGGGAATACAACCTCGATCTCATTACGACCGCGCCGACGGTAATTTACGAGATCGTGACCAAGAGTCAGGAAACGGTTTATGTCGACAACCCCTCCAAGCTCCCGGACGTCGGTGATATTGAGATCATGCGCGAGCCTATCGCGCGGTGCACCATTCTCACGCCTCAGGAGTATCTTGGAGCAGCGATTACGCTGTGTGTTGAAAAACGCGGAGTTCAGGTTGATCTGCAGTTTTTAGGTCAGCAAGTTCAGGTGATCTACGATATTCCAATGGCAGAAGTGGTGCTCGATTTTTTCGATCGGCTCAAATCCGTCAGTCGTGGGTACGCCTCTCTGGATTATGGGTTTGAACGGTTTGAGGCGGCGACCCTATCACGCCTCGACGTGTTGATTAATGGAGATCGGGTCGACGCGTTGGCCATCATTGTGCATCGAGACCATGTGCAGTCGCGCGGGCGAGTGCTGACGGAGAAGATGAAGGAGCTGATTCCACGACAAATGTTCGATGTCGCGATTCAGGCTGCAGTGGGCGGAAAAATTGTGGCAAGACAGACAGTGAAGGCGCTGCGCAAGAACGTCACTGCCAAGTGCTACGGCGGTGATGTGACGAGAAAAAAGAAGCTTTTGGAGAAGCAGAAGGCAGGGAAAAAGCGAATGAAGCAGGTGGGGAATGTTGAGATACCCCAATCTGCTTTTTTGGCGGTACTGCAGGTAGACAGTTAACGGGCCGGACGGATCGCCCGTGTATGATCATTCGTATTAATCGTGATAATGGGCACCCTTGGCAATATACCTTCAAAAAACACCGGTTGATGAAGAGAGCGATAGGCTATGAACATTGATTTCCCCCTGATTCTGGTCATTGTCGTGCTGGGTAGCGGGGCCATCTGGGCGCTGGATAGCTTGTTGCTGGCAAAGAGTAGAAGGGCGCGCCGTGCCCAGCTGGCGGACCAGTTTCCTGGCCATGAGCAGCCGGGTTCGAAGGCGGCAGGTGCTTTTGCGGAGGCCTGCGAGCGTGAGGCGGCGGAGCCGGCTGTGGTGGAGTACGCAAAGTCGTTTTTCCCCGTTTTAGCGGTCGTGCTGGTGCTGCGCTCATTTCTGTATGAGCCGTTTCAGATTCCCTCATCTTCTATGGTGCCGACTCTCGAGGTGGGCGACTATATTCTGGTGAATAAGTTCTCTTATGGCCTGCGACTGCCGGTAACGCGAACAAAAGTTTTTGACATCGGTGAGCCGGAGCGAGGGGATGTGATGGTGTTTTTCCCTCCGCATCAAAATGATACTTACTACATCAAGCGGGTGATCGGTAAGCCGGGAGATCGAGTCGCGTATCGGAATAAACAGTTAGTGGTGAATGGCGAGCCCGTACCACAGGAGTGGTTGGCAGAATTTCCAAACGGTCGATACAGCGTCAAAATGGGCCGGGAATCACTGCCCGAGACCGACGGGCACTTGATGCAACTCGATAACCGCCGTGGCCCTCGGAATTTTTCCGTGCTCGTTAAGCCTGGCCACTATTTTATGATGGGTGATAATCGCGATAACAGCAGTGACAGCCGTGTTTGGGGGCAGGTCCCCGAGCGCGATATTGTTGGCAAAGCCGTCGCTATATGGATGCACTGGGAAGCGTTTCTTAGCGTGCCATCCTTCGGGCGAGCGGGTGCCATCGACTGACCAGCCAGGAGGGTAGGTCATGAATAGGAATACGTGGATAACGACGCCGGTGCGCGAGAGGCGCAGTGTTCAGGGCTTTACCATCTGGTCGGCCTCACTCAATTTATTGCTCTTTGGTGCGCTGTTGGTCATCGCTTTGCGCGTAGTGCCGGGTTACGTCGAATATCTGACGGTCAAGGATGTCATTACACGAGCGGCGCAGGAGCATGATCCGCGTAGCGAAACGGTGACTGATTTAAAAATGCGCATTGCAAAGTTGCTTAACACAAACCAGATCTATGACGTCAGCGCCGATAACATCAAGGTGTATCGAGAGCGAGGCGTGATCGTAATCGATGCGCGCTATGAAAAGCGGTTTCCCTTTTTCTGGATTCTCGACGGCGTGATGAAGTTCGATGATCTACTTGTCGAGACTGCTCAAGCGGGTCGGGCTTGAGCCTGCCTAGTAAGCTGCAGCTCGATGCATTGCAGCGTCGGTTGGGCTACCAATTTACACAGCCTGATTTGCTCGTGAAGGCGTTAACGCATCGCAGCGCGCAGAGAGATCACAACGAAAGACTTGAGTTCCTTGGCGATGCGCTTATCGGGTGGGTGACTGCAAAGGCCTTTTATGACCGCTTCCCCGAAGAGGATGAGGGGGTGCTAAGTCGGCTCCGAGCTTCGGTGGTCAGCGGGAAGTCACTGGCGAGTCTGGCGAAGGAGCTCGACTTGTCGAGCTGCCTGATTCTGGGCGAGAGTGAGCGAAAAAGTGGTGGCCGACTGCGCGATTCTATTCTTGCCGATACCCTTGAGGCGTTGGCGGGAGCCGTAATGTTGGACGGCACTTTGCCGCAGGTTCGAGACGTAGTGGGCGCGTGGCTCGAGCCGGCGATCGCTGCAGCGTCGCCCGATGCGACTGTCGATGCTAAGACACGCCTGCAGGAATGGTGTCAGGCGCGTTCTGAAGTCTTGCCGGAGTACACGGTAGTCGAAGTAACCGGTAGCGATCACGCGCAATCTTTTCGCGTGCAGTGTCTTCTGGCGGACCAACAGCGCTCTACCGAGGCGACAGGTTCAAGTCGCCGGCGGGCAGAGCAGTCGTCGGCCGCACTGATGCTTGATCAGATAGGAGGCTGAATGTCTGAGCAACGCTGTGGGATGATCGCCATTGTGGGTCGCCCCAATGTCGGGAAGTCGACGTTACTGAATCATTTGTTGGGGCAAAAGCTCAGTATCACGTCGCGCAAACCGCAAACGACGCGGCATCAGGTACTGGCGGTCAGCACGATGGATGCGACGCAACTGATTTATGTCGACACACCTGGGATTCACCTCGGTCAGTCGAAGGCTATTAATCGGGCGATGAACAAAACGGCGGCATCGGCGCTAAATGATGTCGATCTCGTACTGTTTTTATGTGATCGCACCAAATGGACAGAAGAGGATGAATTTGTCCTCGATCTGGTTTCCAGTCAGAACAATCCCGTTGTGTTGGTAATGAATAAGGTTGACCTGATGGAAAGTCAGGAAGCGCTGCTGCCCTTCGCAGAAGACTTGTCGCGGCGCTGCGCCTTTAGCGCAGTGTTTCCCGTGTCGGCTTTGCGAGCGCGGGGTCTGCAGAAATTGACTCAGCATATTTCTTCTCTCGTCCCTGTGGGACCGCATTTATTTCCAGCGGACCAGATTACCGACCGTAGCCAGCGATTTCTCGCGGCTGAGCTCGTTCGTGAAAAAATTGTTCGGCAACTGGGTGACGAACTTCCCTACGCGACTGCGGTTGAAGTTGAATCCTTCAACGAGGATGAGCGAGGAGTGCTTCACATTCACGCGTTGATTCTGGTAGAGCGAGACGGGCAGAAAAAAATACTGGTGGGTGAGGGCGGTGGTCGACTGAAGTCGATCGGGACAGCGGCACGAAAGGATATGGAGCGGGCATTTGATAGTAAGGTGATGCTCAAATTATGGGTGAAAGTCAAATCTGGTTGGTCAGATGATGCTCGGGCCCTGAAAACGCTAGGTCTAGACCCTTTGGGTGACGCGTGAGCGAGCCTCAGCCAGCGTGGGTACTGTCCCGCAAAAACTACGGCGATAACGGGTTGTTGGTGGAGTTTTTCAGTGCGGACCTGGGTCGTTGTGGTGCGATTGTAAGGGGTGCTCATCGGCGAAAGCAGGGGGGAAGTCTCGCATCCTTGTTGCAACCTTTTCATCCGCTGTTGGTTACGCTGGCCGGACGTGGAGAACTGAAGACATTACGAATGGCAGAGGCGCCTGCGCCCGGCTATTTGTTGCGGGGTGATGCAATGATGAGCGGTCTTTACCTCAATGA
>CALKEI010000034.1 GCA_938085095.1 uncultured Luminiphilus sp.
TACACACATAAGCGTTGCTTCTGTCACTCCTTTTCAAATAGGGCGCTGGGGCTGCCGTATTCGTAGTAACCAAGAGGGCCGCCTTGAATGTTCTCGTCGTAGTGCGCGTAAAGGTCGTAGCCCAATAGTTGTCGCACTCTCTCTGGCCACTGCGTGGCTTGCTCCACGGTGGTGTGCAGAAAGTGATTTTCCTGAGTTTGTAGCCATCCCAGCACATACGACGCCACAATCGCGCGGCGCTTGGTGCCGTCGGTATTGGTGCCACCACCGTGTAGCGTCTTCCCGGGGATGAATACGGCGCTGCCCGCTTTCATAGTAGCCTGAGTCACTTCTTCAGGCCTTGCGGTGCGTGATTCGTGATCCCAGAGATGACTGCCCGGTACCACCTGTGTGGCGCCATTCGTTTCGGTGAAGTCGGTAGCCGCTACCATCACGTTGAATTGCAGGAGCTTGTCGGGCGCCCAGAAGTGAGCCGGCCAGATCACGTCGTCCCAATGCAGTTCCTGAGCGGTCTCGCCGCCATGGATCTCGATGATCTCACTGGAGTTCAGTCGGTACTGACCGCAGTGGGGGGCCAGAAAATGGTCCATGACACTCAGTAGCCGCTCATCAGACATGAGATCGATATAGTTCGGCGCCTTGCTGATGAGGCCGTTTAACCGCACGGTCTGGTGCCCCAGGAACTCTTGCGCCTCGGGCTCCCCATAGTCATAGGGCTTGTATGCATCGATCGAGGTTTGAATCGCACTGTTGAAATCCGCCAACCATGTGTCGCTGACAAACCCGTCAACGATGGCGGCTCCATCGCGCTCGATGACCTCAATGAGATCGTCGATGCTGCAATTGTGGGGGAGGTGAGCGACCTCAGGCATTGGGTTCCTCAGTGCGCATTTTCGTAGAATGTGGCTATGTGACCATATAGACCATGAAAGTCAACGTTGCTTGCAACGCCTTGTTCGATAGCGCCATCAGCGCTGTTACAGTGGCTAGCGAACCTGCACAATGTGACTTCAACACTGCCAATTTATCTACGGCATCGCTTCAGGCGCATTTTAAAAATCGATGGCATTTAGTTTAGTAGTAAAAACCCGCCAATCGGGGCAATGTGTGCGCCGAGAGATATCGGTGTCTCAAGTATTCGCTCGACAGAGGCGCCCGGAGAAACGGCTTGGAGTGGTATGCGTAGCCAAGGATTCAACGAAGACAGCACAGCGAGTGCTCGTTATCTGATTGCTAAGCTGTGGTGGCGCCTCGCCCCTATTTTGCGTGCCAATCGCAATCGTGTTGCGTTGGCGCTCCTATGCCTGCTCGGGGCAAAGGCCGGGCTGCTCTGCATACCTTTTTTATTGAAGGCGCTGGTCGATGGGTTAGATACCGATTCCGGGCAGCTGGCAATACACGTAATTTTACTGCTGGTGTTGGCCTACGGAGCCGCCAGGCTGACCAACACATTATTTGCTGAACTGCGGGATACCTTGTTTGGTCGGGTTACAGAAAAGGCCATGCACAGTATCAGCCTACAAACGTTCCGGCATGTTCACAGCCTCGACGTTGACTATCACCTGAACCGACGGACCGGCGGGCTGGCTCGCGATATTGAGCGGGGCACCAACGGCATTAGTTTTCTACTGCGTTTTTTTATTTTCAACATTGCCCCCACCCTATTTGAAATTACGATGGTCGCAGGAATTTTGCTGATCAATTACGGTGCAGAATACGCGGCGGTGATTGTCGTTTCGGTGCTTCTTTACGGCAGTTTTTCGTTTCGCGCGACGCGCTGGCGAACTCAGTATGTTCGCGAGGTTAATGCAGCTGACTCCGACAGTAACACTCGCGCAGTCGATAGCCTTCTCAATTATGAAACAGTGAAGTACTTCAATAACGAAGCGTTTGAAGCAGAACGCTACGACGTGGCGCTCGATATCTGGGAGCAGGCCCGGCGTAAAAATCGGCTGTCTTTGTTCGCGCTTAATGGAGGTCAGGCACTGATTATTGCTGTAAGCCAAACCGCTATGCTGGGCATGGCTGCAATGGCGGTAGATAAAGGCAGCATGACCCTCGGCGATTTTATTCTGGTAAATCAGTTCATGCTGCAACTTTTCATGCCGCTGGGTTTTTTGGGCTTTGTTTATCGAGAGATCAAGGCGGCACTGGCTAATATAGAGCGCCTCTTTGGGGTGCTGGAGGAGGGAGTCTCCATTCAAAGCGAGCCGGATGCGGGGGCGTTATCGGTGATCGAAGGTCGGATTCGCTTTGCTGAAGTCGATTTTTCCTATCGAGAAGGCAGTGAGGTGCTGCGGCAATTCACGATGGATATCGCAGGGGGTGAGACCGTCGCGTTGGTGGGTTCTAGCGGCGCCGGGAAATCTACGGTGAGCAAACTACTGTTTCGATTTTATGACCCGAAGGGTGGCGCGATTGAGATCGATGGCACCGATATTCGCTCGGTGAGCCTCGAGTCATTGCGGCGCGCTATTGCCGTCGTGCCGCAAGACTGCGTTTTGTTTAATGACTCGCTGCGTGAAAATATTCGCTATGGGCGTCCCAGTGCAACCGATGATGAAGTTGATCAGGCAGTCGAAGCCGCTTTTCTCAATGAGGTCGTCGAGCGTTTGCCAGATGGACTCGATACAGTGGTAGGTGAGCGTGGACTGAAGTTATCCGGAGGCGAGCGCCAGCGAGTATCAATCGCCAGGGCAGTGCTGAAGGAGGCCGCCATTCTCATTTTTGACGAGGCTACCTCCAGTCTGGACAGTCATTCTGAGCAGGCGGTCATGGCTGCATTCCGCCACTTGGCGGGACGACATACGGCATTGGTTATTGCGCACCGACTCTCCACCATCGTTGATGCCGACCGAATCGTCGTTATCGATCGGGGTGCCGTTGTAGAAGAGGGCACTCATGCGAGCCTGCTTGCGGCCGCAGGAAAATACGCGGAGCTGTGGCAAATACAGCGCCGAGCTCAGGCATAAGATAATGATTATCTTAGAAAATATTGCCTTGCGCAGAGGGCAGAAGCTACTGTTTTCAAGTGCCTCTGCCACGCTGCAACCCGGGCAAAAAATTGCCCTGATCGGCGGTAATGGCAGCGGTAAATCTAGCCTGTTTGCCCTCCTACTGGGCACTCTTCAAGCCGATAGCGGGGATATTCGGGGCCTATCGGGGCTGCGTATCTCCCATATGGCACAGGAGACAGAGCGGAGTGATCTATCGGCCAGAGACTATGTGATTGCCGGTGATGGCGCGCTCTATGAAGTGCTGAAAGCCTTGGTGATCTCTGACGCCGCGGAAGATTACGAGCAGTCGGCAACGTTGCATCAGCAGATGGAGGAGCTCGATGGTTACAGCGCTGACCGTCGGGCCGAGCACCTGCTGCTGGGATTAGGGTTTCAGCGGACGCAGTTAGAGAATCCGATGTCGAGCTTTTCGGGTGGCTGGCGCATTAGGCTTAATCTTGCGCGTGCCCTCATGGCACCGTCTGATCTGATGCTGCTGGATGAGCCCACTAACCACCTAGATCTCGATACCACGCTCTGGCTTCAAAGCTGGCTACAGGGATATCGAGGCACCTTGCTCATGATTTCTCATGATCGGGATTTTATTGACGCGACCTGTGAGCGCACGGTGGAGATTGCGCACCAAACGGTAACGGCCTATCGGGGCGGGTATTCAGACTACGAACGCCAGCGCGCGGAGCAAATGGCGCAACAACAGGCCTCATTTGAGAAACAGCAGCGACGCATC
>CALKEI010000035.1 GCA_938085095.1 uncultured Luminiphilus sp.
GTTGGCCGAGGACAGCGCACTGACGTTTACCACCTGGAACGTGGAGGCCGGGGAGCTGCCCGACAGCGTTGAGGCAGCGGATGGCTTTTTGATTACCGGTAGCAAGAGCAGCGTTTACGACGACAAGGACTGGATTCGCGCGTTGGAAGGCTTCGTGCGTGAGTGCCATGCCGCACGGCGCAAAGTCATTGGTATCTGCTTTGGCCACCAGCTGGTGGCGCAGGCACTTGGCGGATCGGTGGGCAAGTCGGACAAGGGCTGGGGTGTGGGCGTGAATTGCTACAACGTCGACCAAACGGCGTTCGATCTGGCCGACAGTGATCAATTTTGTCTGCTCGCCTCACACCAGGATCAGGTGATGGCCATGCCCCCCGGCGCCCAACAGATCGCGAGCAATGAACACTGTGAAGTGGCGGGTATGACCTTGGGGGATCATATTCTGACCTTTCAGGGCCATCCTGAATTTATCCCGGAATATTCGCGCGCGATCATGAATTTCCGCCACGACATGATCGGTGCCGAGCGGGTGGCCGAGGGCATGGCGAGCTTTGAGGTGCGTCAACATGAGGGAGACCGCGTCGCGCGCTGGATGCTGACCTTTCTCAGTCGCTGAGCGCTACCACTCGCCGCTATTCTCCATCGACTGCCACGGCTCCTGCAGCGGCAGTGCGTCACCGGACTGCAATAACTCAATCGAGATCCCGTCGGGTGAGCGGATAAACGCCATGCGCCCGTCGCGGGGTGGGCGGTTCAGCGTCACGCCTTGATCCAAAAGCTGTTGGCACGTCGCGTAGATATCATCGACCTGATAAGCCAGGTGCCCGAAATTACGCCCGCTATCGTAGGCCTCGGAGTCCCAGTTGTAGGTGATCTCCACGAGCGGCGCCTGTCGGGCTTTCGCGGCTTCCAGATCTTCCGGAGCACTCAGGAACACGAGCGTGAACCGCCCCGCCTCGTTATCGTAACGGTAGGCTTCGACAAGGCCGAGTTTGCTGACAAAAAAGTCGAGCGCGTCGTCGAGATTGGCGGCGCGGATCATTGTGTGCAGGTAACGCATGGGGTGCTCCCGAAATAGTCTCGTCTGATTTTAGGTCAAGTTGCTACCCGCTGGCGAAGACTACGATACACTGCGCGGCCCGCGATTCATGACGTCTTTTGGATTAGTAAACTATGTGGTTCCGCGCCCTACGCCCCTACCGCCTACCCAATCGTCTCGGTATCGATGCCCAAGAGCTTGAGCGACGCCTGCAGTCGCGAACTTTTACCGCCTGTACTCCTGCTCAGGCCCACAGCATGGGGTGGGTGCCTGCGTTGGATGATTCCGCCTCCGCGTTGGTGCATGCCGCCGGGCCTTATTGGATGGTGCGGCTCAAGCGAGAAGAAAAACTACTGCCGGCGACGGTGGTGCGAGAACAGGCCAATGACCGTTGCGCCCAAATCGCCAAGGCGCAGGGCCGTAAGGTGAGTCGTCGCGAGCGCCTTGCGGTGACCGAGGAGGTTACTCAGGATTTGCTCCCGCGCGCGTTTACCCGGTCCACGACCATCCGCGCCATCATCGCTGATAAGGCGGGCTGGATCTGGATTGACAACAGCAGTGCGGGGCGCTCGGAAGAAGTGCTTAACCACTTGCGGGAGGCATTGGGTAACTTGCCGGCTATTTTGCCCGAGACCCAAAAAGCGCCTGCTCACGTGATGACTCAATGGCTGCTGCATGGCGCGATCCCTGACGATTTTTTATTGGCGGACGAGGCCGATTTTGCTGATCAGCGCGAAGAGGGCAGTTCAGTCAAGGTTCGTGGCGTGCCGCTCGATAGTGAGGAGGTGCTCGCACACCTCTCGTCAGGGCATCAGGTCGTCAAATTGGCGCTGGAGTGGGGAAACCGGGTCGCTGCGGTCGTGGACAAAGACCTGTCCTTGCGTCGATTGAAATTTACCGACGCTATTCGAGAGGCTAACGATGAGCTGGTTGAGGATCCGCTCGCCAGGGCCGACGCGGACTTTTTGATTCTGTGTGAAATCCTTGAAGGGCTGCAAGATGGTCTGGTGAAGGCGTTCGGGGGCATTGCCGAATGAGCGACATCACGCTTGGTCGCTATCGCCATTACAAGGGTGGGGAATACACCGTTATCGGTGTGGCGCAGCACTCAGAGACGGGAGAGTCTCTGGTGGTTTACCGTCCCGAATATGGTGCCCGAGAGCTGTGGGTGCGACCACTGGCGATGTTTCAGGAGTCGGTAGAGACAGCTGAAGGTGTCGTGCCTCGCTTCCAATGGGTCAGCGCAGACTGATCCGTCAGGACTGAATTTTCCAGAGCCGGGTCATCTCGAGATAGAGGTATGAGGCTGTCCAGGTGATCAAGACGAATCCTGTCAGTGCCTCCATCCCTGCCAATAAGCGAAGCGGCCCGGTGGGCACAATGTCACCAAACCCAACGGTCGTGAACGCGGCGTACGAGAAGTAAAGGTAGTCCGAAATCGTGCCCTCGAAATTCCCCTCGAGTAAGCCGAAACCAGAGGTAATAGACACCTTATAGGCGAGGGCAAAAAGGATAATCTCGATGGAGTGCGCCACCAGAGACATCACGACGCCATAGCCCAATCGGATTTGAGGGAACCGCTGTGCCAGCTTCGCGCCTTGGTTCAGGTGTTTGAGAAACATGTAGTGAACCGAGGTTGATAGCAATACCGCCATCATAATGACGCCAAGGTTACCCAGATGCTCCGGAATCGTATGTTCAGTCATTGCAGTATCGCCTTGTCGAGTAACAGCCTGTGCAGTGGAGCCAGGCGGCGCGGGCGCGCTCTT
>CALKEI010000036.1 GCA_938085095.1 uncultured Luminiphilus sp.
AGGCCTTCAGTGATTTAAGTGCCGACCTGCGGGCTGACTATCGAGAACTGCTCTTTCAAGATGACCAGGATCTTCTGGAGTGGATCATGGGGCGGACCGATATCACCGATGCCCGATTCTCCGATATCGTCGGCAGCATCAGACGCTTCCACCGTATCCCATCGTAGCGGGGCTCAGTCCGAATATGCAGGCAGGGTATCGGTCGGACCGCTGAGCGCCGACGTGGGATCAAAATGAGGCGGGATCAGGATCGAGTCACGGGCCTGTTCCGCGGTGTCTGGATAATCCGAGTTGTAATGTAAGCCCCTGCTTTCTTTCCTTCCTGCGGCGCACTGGACCATCAGCTGCGCAATTCTCGCCAGATTACGCATCTCAAGTAGCGGTCGGGTAATCTGAAAGCGCCCGTAATAGCCAGCGACCTCTCTGTCTAGCAGAGCGATCCGTTCAGCCGCATTGTGCAGTCGCCTCGATGTGCGCACGATCCCCACATAGTCCCACATCAATCTGCGCAACTCCTGCCAGTTGTGCTGGATCACGACTTCTTCATCTGAGTCTCTCACGCGGCTGTCGTCCCATGCTTCAGGCGATGTGCTTTGGGCGCTGATGGAGTCGGCAATATGCTCGGCGGCCGACTGCGCATACACGAAGCATTCCAGTAATGAATTACTGGCCATTCGGTTGGCGCCATGCAGGCCGGTGCAGGCCGACTCTCCGACCACGTAAAGTCCGGGCACATCACTAGCGCCATATTGATCTACTACCACACCACCGCAGGTGTAATGGGCGGCGGGGACAACGGGGATCCGATCACGAGTGATATCCATGCCCAATGCCAGACAGCGTTGGTAGGCCTGCGGGAAATGGTGGGTGATGAACTCTGGTGACTGCTTGCTGATATCGAGGTAGACACAGTCGGCGCCGAGACGCTTCATTTCATAATCGATGGCTCTCGCAACTATGTCCCGGGGTGCCAATTCCTCGCGGTCGTCGAAGCGTGGCATGAAGCGCTCACCGTCGGGCAAGTGAAGAGTGGCTCCCTCACCGCGCAGTGCCTCAGTCATCAAAAATGATTTGCTATCGGGGTGATAAAGGCAGGTGGGGTGAAATTGATTAAATTCGAGGTTGGCGACCCTGCAGCCCGCTCGCCACGCCACAGCGATACCGTCTCCGCTAGCCCCGTCGGGGTTGGTCGTATATCGGTATGCCTTACTGGCACCTCCTGTCGCCAGCACCACTGCATCTGCACTCACGGTATCGACCCGATTGTGTTCTGTGCTCAGTAGGTAGGCGCCACAGACTCTCGGGCCTGCTTTGATGACATCGACCAGACAGCGGTCCGTCAGCAAGGTGATGTTGGAGGCCTCCGCCACGCGACTGGCCAGTACCTCCGATAGCGCGCGTCCGGTTTGGTCTGCCGCGTGGATGACTCGTCGGTGGCTGTGTCCGCCTTCGGTCGTGAGATGAAACTCGCGGAACTCGGCGTCTTGTTGGTCTTCGCGCAGATCGAAGTGCATGCCCTGAGATACCAGCCAATCGACAATTTGCCGACTGCGGCCGACCGTAAACTGCACCGCGGGTTCATGACAAAGGCCGGCGCCGGCGGCCAGAGTATCTGTCACATGCGCCTGCACCGAGTCTCGATCATGCAAAACCGCTGCCATGCCTCCCTGTGCCCACAGCGTAGAGCCCGAGCCCAGCTGGGTTTTTGACAGGACGGCCACCTTCAGTTGCGGCGGCAATTGCAGAGCAAGGCTCATCCCAGCGGCGCCGCTGCCGATAATGAGCACGTCAAATCGGGAAATAGTAGGCATATTCCATCGGCCGTTGGTTCGATGCGGGTGCGGTATAGTACTGGGGAGATAAGTGTAATGTATCGGGAACTTTTTGCCTGCGCTGTGTTCATACAGGCTAATGGGTGTCCGGTAGGGTGGGCATCCCGGTATGTCGGGTAAAACAAAGGCGCGGTTGTGACAGCCTCTGACACAGATCAGCAACTGGTGCAGAGGGCGCAACGTGGCGACCTGAGAGCGTTTGACCTGCTGGTATTGAAATACCAGGGAAGGATTGCGGCACTGGTTAGCCGGTATGTGCCAGACCCGGGAGAGGCAGAGGACGTCACTCAGGAGGCGTTTATTAAGGCCTTCCGCGCACTGGAGCAGTTTCGCGGAGACAGTGCGTTCTATACGTGGCTGTACCGCATAGCAGCAAATGCGGCCAAAAATTACCTGGTCGCCAAAGGGCGCAGGCCGAGAGCAGACGCGACTATTGAGGACGCCGAGGGCTTTGACGATGGATGGCTGCTCGCGGAGGGTAGTTCGCCCGAGGCGGTGGCGATGGGCGATGAGCTGGCGGCAGTAGTGGAGGCGGCGCTGCAAGCGTTGCCCGATGAGTTGAGAGCCGCCCTAACGCTCAGAGAGCTTGACGGACTGAGCTACGATGACATTGCGGATGTTCTGGAGTGTCCTGTAGGCACCGTGAGGTCAAGAATTTTTCGAGCGCGTGAGGCGATTGACGCGCGCGTTAGAGAGCAGATGAACGGAGAGTCGGGGTTTAGATGACAGCCGAAGACAAGGACAGAGAGGCGCTTTCAGCGCTGATGGATGGAGAGGCGCAGGAACTTGAGCTACGCCGGGTGCTCGATTCGATCTCCAGTGACCCCTCCCTAAGGGAGCGATGGCGGCGGCAGCAGCAGGTGCGGGAGCTCCTGCAGGGCCAGCGTAATGTGTCCGATGTCGACGTATCGACCCGAGTGCGAGAAGTGCTGGATACCAAGCGGCCTGTCAGGCGAAACCCCATCTGGAGTATGGCGGTCGCAGCGTCAGTGACGCTGGCGGTGGTAATGGGTGGGCAGCAGTTGTTAATTCCGTCCTCGGGGGTCACTCCTGCTTCGGTGGTCAGTGAGCTGGGCGGGGCGGTTGTGCCGGTATTGGGCGCGCAGCCAGTGCAAGCCAGTTTAGGCGCTCGCGCGCTCCCGGTATCCCATCGTCAGGCCACTGGGATCCAGACTACGGGTCAGAGCGTTGCGGCGGTTTACGAACGGCTGGCTCGAGACCGGTATCATCGCCTCAACGGTCGCCACGCAGCGTCGGCCGCGCACAGTCACCCAGCGCCTTATATATCCTATGCTCGCGTTCCGGAACTCAAGCTCGAAGCACCTGACTCAGAGTAACGCTGTCGGGCGCAGCTTGCGGCCAGTCTTGGTCGCTTGGGTGGTCTTTGCGTTGCCCTTGCAGGCTGATGATCAGTGCGTCCTCAGTGCACCACCGGAGAAGGCATTGGCAACAATGTTGCGGGCCTCATCTGACGTCACTTTTGAGGGCACGGTGCTATATGAGCGTGCGGGAGCCAGGCAGTTTTTGACTGTGGCATCGGCTCCTGCGGGAAGCCGGGGGGAATTGCGTCGGATGAATGCCGAGGCCAACCCTAGATCTGAATTTTGGCCGATACCGAGCCGCTCGTCGAAAAGAATTTGTAATGTGGCGGAGGTCTATGTCTCCAGTCTGGAGTCGGGCCGCGTCATTGCGGGCCGCTCTACCCAGCGCCTCACCTTGCGGCCTCGCGACACGCTGCGCTTGACGCATTTGGTGGATATGGACGAGGAGACTGGTCTTCCGCTGGCGATGGTCACACTGGATCTTGATGGACAGATGCTGGAGCGCTATGAGTATGCGGCAATTGAATATAGCTCAGGCGTTTCGGGCGGCTCTGTCGGGGACGTCGTTGAGGCAGGCTATCACCGCGGGCGCGATATTGTGCCGGGTTACTTTTTGGTCTCTGAAAACCCCGATCGAGGTGTGTTTGTGGTCAGTGATGGACTGGCGACAGCCTCGATTTTTGTCGAGCCGCTGCCAGCCGGCGCGCCGGTAGGTGAAGGTGCGATCATCGAGGGGGCGACCTTGACTTATACCAGGGGTGTTCGGTCAGCCAGCGGGGGACTTTTGATCAGTGTGTTAGGAGAGGTTCCGTTTGTCACGGCCCGGTTGTTGGCTGATGCGGTGCGTCCGCCCCTTGAGGGCTCGTAGTGGGCTGGCTGACTGAGACGGGGCGCGTCGTCGCGGTGGAGCATGATGCGGTGTGGGTTGAAGCGGACCGGAGTGCTGCGTGCGGCAAATGCGCTGCGCGCGCCGGTTGTGGTCAAGGAGCCCTGTCCGCGTTACTGCAGAGCGGAAAGGGGCGCGTGAGAGCCAAGTCAGGCCAAACGCTCGCTGCGGCGAGCTGTGAGGTGGGCGATGAGGTCGTGATCCAGGTCCCTGAGTCCACGCTACTTGGCGGTACCCTCTTGATCTATGGTGCGCCTTTGCTCACGGGTACCGTGATAGCCATGCTCGCGTCGAATTGGGGGGACCTCTGGTCTGCCTCGGCCTTTGCTGTCGGACTCTTGGGTGGTTTTG
>CALKEI010000037.1 GCA_938085095.1 uncultured Luminiphilus sp.
AGACCACTGCTGATCCCTCCAGGTAGGAAAAATCTCGGCTCTGATCGACGAAAGATACTGCGTTGCCTCGTCCCAGTCATTGAAAGGACCCGCAACACCCAAATAAGACTTGATCCGCTCTAATCCAGCCTCAGCGATTTCCGGACCAATATCGTTAATCACCGCTCGCACCACCGAGCCCGGATAAAGCGCATTAAGCGCGAACGTCATCAACCCGCCCATTGAGGTGCCGATCACAAAGACCCTCTCGATCTGTAATCCATCCAGCAGCGTCCGCATATCTTCAACGTACTGCAACAGCGCGTAACGCGTCATATCATTGTCGTACTCGGAGCGCCCCCGTCCCCGCTGCTCCGGGACCAACACGCGAAAATGATCGGTTAGCCCGGGAGCAAGATCCTGAAAATCGCGGCTATTACGCGTTAACCCGTGCAAGCACAACAGCGTCGGCGAATTGCCCGCGGGGCCAGGGTAGTCTCGGGCGTATAACCTGAGGCCATCCTTCGATTGATAAAAATAATCCCGGAACGTGCTCATGCCACGGCGGCGTAACGCAACGCGAGCGCCTGATAAACCGTCTCAGGGAAGTCCGGGGCAGACTCGTCTAATTCCTCTAGCAACTCGGAAAGATGCTCGTTATCCTCGCGGCCCTGCCACTCTTTAACGTAGGTTCCTTCCTGATAGCCGTGATCCTGACGAAAGAAATTGAGCACGTTCTTGCCCACGTAGTGTCGGTAAAGCTCAGCCGACGAGAGTCCGCAGGCCTGCATCAACGCACCAAACAGCGCCACAGAAAACCCCTTTGACTCGAGCGCGTGCTGCGCAAGCGCCTCGGTTGCCTTATGGATGCGCTCTTTTTCAGAAAGATCGTCAGAGACATCGCTGGGACGCGACAAAAAATCAGCGGCAATCTGTTGCGCCAAGACCTCGAGATCAGTGTCGCGCTCGAACAACGCCGACATGCCGAAGTGCCAGATATCAACGACCTCAAGCCGCACTTGCTCCATATCGGCGGTTTGCTTCTTCCACCACTTATAGCCCACATGATCCATCAGCTCACCGCACTCAATCCACGCGGCGCGATACCACTCAAAGCGTTGCTCGATCCAATCTGGGTGGACACGGCTATTCATGCGATGCTGCATCTGCAACATATTCAGGATGGCATCTGGAGTCATAACGCTTACACGGACCGTTAAAGGGTCTCAAATGGTAGCACGCTCTTTTTGTTGGCGATCACTGCGCAGGCGCGCTCACCGCGTCACTTCGCCGCCTCAAGCGGCGCGCAGGCGCGCCTTAATCATATGACTGACGGTCGGTTGAAAACAGCATCGACGGGTCTCTGAAGGTCTTGAACTCCAGATGGTTTCCGCTAGGGTCTCGCAGAAAAAAAGTGCGCTGCTCGCCGGCCCGATCCTCAAAGCGCGTAGTAGGCGCAATCAGAAAATCGACACCCCTTGCGACAAGACGCTCTGCAAGCGCCTCAAAGGCCTCCCAGTTCAGTACCACACCAAAATGCGGCACAGGCACCTGCTCACCGTCGACCGGCCGGGTCTCAAACTCCTCAGCCGGCTTATCAGACACCCTGTGGAGCACGACTTGATGGCCCATAAAATCGAGGTCAACCCAGCTTTCGGAGTCGCGTCCCCTGACGCAGCCCAAAATCCGTTCGTAAAAATCGCAGGTTTGCTCGAGATCAGAAACCGGAATCGCCAAATGAAATGGGCTGAGCGTTGTCATAACCGCGACTTCCCCTCACCACATGGCAACGGGGTTGATGACCATCTGCACCGCGCCCTTTAGGCGAGCTTGACCCAGCACGAACATAAACTCAGACACACCCTCGGCGGCCAGGCGCCCTGTATTCATGGTTTCGAGAATGTAGATGCCATTTTCTTTGAGCAAAATGGCGTGGTCATAGAAAACCTTATCTCCCGACTTGGGCGGCACTGCTCCCAAGCCCCACGTGTCGGCACCCACGGCCAGCGGCTTGAGTGATGCGACAAACCGAGCCGCCTCATTCGTAATGCCGGGAATCGTACTCACCCACTCTTGCGGGGCCGAGCTCAGCTTGGCGTCAGTCCAACCCGTGTGGAAAAGCAGGACATCGCCCTCGCCGACACTGATGCCCTGCGCCGTCATAGCCGCTTGAATATCCGCAGAGCTCACCGGTTGCGCCGCAGCGAGGTGATCCACCCCAAAATGCGCCGCTAAATTGATCAGCACCCCCCTCGCGACCAGCGGAGGAATTTGACTGATATCGAGCTTAGTGAGCCCGGTGATGGGAGAGAAGTCCTCTCCTCTGTGACAGTTGTAGAACTCGCCGTCTTCGCCAAGATGGCCCAACCCGTCTATTTGCGGACCCGTACCCAGCCACATCTGTACCAGATCATCGTTGGTACTCACCTTCCAGCCGTACTTATACGACCCCTCCGATCTAAAATGCAGATCGGGTTGCACCACTTGCAATTGCGTCGTTCGCGGAGGGTACGCAGGCATACCCGGCGTAATCACGATACCCAGTGGGTGACTGGCGCCTTTCTTGACCAGCGCCGCCGCTGCAATCGTACGGTCGGGTGTAATGCGATTCGCCGCACCAATTTGGTCAGCAGCACCCCATTCCGAAGGTAAGCATTCATCTGCCACGCCACCCAAAGACAGCGTACTCAACCAGACGGTCACTACGGTCCTTATCCACATAATGTCTCTCCCTTTATAACGCGGTTACCTTGAGTGAAAGTTGCACGTCGTCAGCCGATAAAGCAACCAATACAAAAAAGGGCGGCCGTCACGGCCACCCTTGGGGTATTAGCAGTCGCGCCGTCGAGCAGCTTGCCCGCCTAGTCGCGCCACATTTTTTCAGTCGGCGTTATTAAAGATCATGCGACCGGCATAGCTGCGATTGCTTTCACAGATAGAAAGCGCAGCGGATTCTGTCCGCACCTCGGGATGCTCCTCGAGGAATGCCAGCCAACTATCAGCCGTCTTCCCTCTTTGCTCAAACGTATACCAGTGATTCATCTGCACATAGTCATAAGGCCAATCAGGTTCAAACCCGAGATACGGCGTAAACACATGGGTGCCCCATCCCTCATAACCCGCGGCTTTCATTAACTCACCGTGACGGGCCTGTGTCTCCATGACTTGCTCCATGGTGACACCGCCCTTGAGCTTACAATCTGCCCATTGGTGAGGCTGCCAGGTATCGCGCTCCTCCATCGGAATCCGACTGTGAGCGGTCGCCGCATTGAACATTGCGATCATGCCGCTGCACTGACCTGCGGGCTCAAGCGGCTCATCCTGCTCGGCCATCCACGCCCAGTACTCGTTGGTATAGCTGCCCCACTCGTTGTACATCGATTGACCATCTGGCCATTGGCCCCACATCACGTAGTCGTAGGGATTATTCACTCCGGCGTGCATGGGTGTGAGTACGACCTGCAAGTAACGACTGCCCGCCTCTGCAGAAAAATCACCGTAGCGTTCTGACTGCGCAATGACATCCTGAATGGTCATGCCTT
>CALKEI010000038.1 GCA_938085095.1 uncultured Luminiphilus sp.
TCCCTGCAGCTGCCAAAGAGTGTGACCGGGATAGACGTTCATCTGTCGCCCGGTAGCTATCATCTCGAGCATGCCGAAGCCGATGTCTCTGCCGGTGCCGTATATGACAATTCGATCGACGTATTTGCTTTCGGTCAATTCGGCAAGCAGCACAACGATATTGGTTCGACCCTGTCGAATTATGTCCGGTTGAAGTTCCCTGATTTTGCGCCCACGTCGATTCTGGATTGCGGATGCACGATTGGTCATAACACGTTGCCTTGGGCCGAGACCTACCCCGATGCTGAAGTGACGGCAATCGATGTTGCGGCGCCGGTGTTGCGGTATGCCCATGCCCGAGCCGAGTCGATGGGTATCGCAGCGCACTTCAAGCAGATGGATGCGACGTCAATGGCATTTGATGACGAACAGTTTGATGTCGTGTTCTCGTCGATGTTTATGCACGAGCTACCGCTCAAGCACCTTCATCAGTACCTGAAAGAGGCATTCCGTGTGCTCAAGCCGGGCGGCATTCTTTGGCAGATGGAGTTGCCACCGATGAACGCCATGCCTACTTACGAAAATTTCTGTATGAACTGGGACACCTACTACAACAACGAGCCCTACTACGGCACGTTCAGGCGACAGGACTATCAACAGCTACTCATAGACGCCGGATTCAGTGCTGATCAGTTTGTTGAGGCAACCATGCCGCGCTATACCTTCATTGGTGAAGAGGCCTTTAGTGAAGCGATCGAGGACAGCAACACGTTTGACACGCTCACCGGACGCATGGATCCAAAGGGCACTCGCTGGTACGGCTTTGGTGCCTGGAAGCGGTAAAAGGTGACTACGCGACGCATTCCCCGCAAGCGACGTGGTCAACGCCACCAGTTCTTTGACGCCGATGGTGTCGATGAAGTGTTGAGTTGCGTGCTGCGACTGACTTCTGAAGTATCTGCTCTGAGCGAGCGGCTGTACCTCACTGAGCGGGCACTGGAAGACAAGGGTATGGATGTTGCCAGCGCGATAGAAAGCTATCAGTTATCCGAGGCGGACGAGTCGGTCTTGAGTGCCGAACGCCAGCGTTTGATTGAGACCGTTCTGGCTCAGCTTGGCGCCAGCAGTGAAGGTGCAGAGTCAATTGAAGATGATCTGAGCATCGGATCCTAGATCTCGGGGTCGGCAAGCAGACGATGACCAACCCCTTTTATCCCTCGCTGTTTAGCCCCATTCAACTGGGTGGGCATACACTCCGAAATCGTATTATCCACGCATCGATCGTGACCAAATACGTGGTGAATCACGCGCCGACAGAAAAGCTGCTCAATTATTATCGTTCGAGGGCGGCGGGCGGCGCCGCAGCCATTATCACTGAGCCCATTGCCATGACGGCGCACAATCGTCTGCCAAGTCGCTTGCGGGCGTGGGACGATGCCGGTCTGGATCAGCTCAAATTGGCGGCTGATATTGTCAATAGTGAGGGCGCGCTGCTGATGGGTCAGGTGCAGGACTCGGGTCGAGGCCGCCATTCAGTGGGGCGCAACGACGGGGCCGTGGGTGCTTCCGCGCTGCCTGATGATCTCAGCTGGACTGTCCCGGCCGCACTGAGCGTGGCCGAGATCGAGGATATGATCGTTGACTGGGCAAAGGGCTGCGCGAGATTGCAGGCAGCCGGTTTTGCCGGAGTCGAAATATCTGCAGGTCACGGACACTTGTTCCACCAGTTTTTATCGCCATGGTCCAACCGCAGACAGGATCACTATGGTGGCGATTTGGAGGGCAGGGGGCGTTTTCTTAGTTCGCTGATAACGGCTATTCGGGCGGAGTGTGGGTACCCCTTTATCATCGGGCTCAAGCTACCTGCTGATGACGGTGTTGCCGGTGGGATTGATCTTGGCCTGGCGACTGATATCGCCGCGCGACTCGCCAATCAAGCCTCAGAATTTGACAGCTGGACCTGGGTGTGGGGTGCGCATGCGAGGTCGCTTTATAAGCATCTGCCTGATGCCCACGGTGAACGTCACCCCTACTTGAAGCACATTGCTGAGCTTCGAAAGGCGGCCCCGGACATGCCGACTGGCGCAATTGGCTACATCACTGATCCTAATGAATGTGAGACAGCTCTGACAGACGGCACCGCCGATGTGGTGTTTCTGGGGCGCCCTTTGATTACGGACCCCGCTTTTCCCAATAAATGTGAGCAGGGTAGGGAGGCGGACATTCGCTACTGCGTTTCCTGCAATACCTGCTGGCGCAGCATTATCGACGGAAGCGGTCTGGAATGTGACAACAACCCGAGAGTCGGCAGCGCTGACGAACATGATTGGCAACCCGTTGCGGTGGAGGTTCCAAAGCATGTTGTTGTGGTTGGAACGGGTGTGGCGGCGTTGGAAGCCGCCCATACTGCCGCCCGCCGGGGCCATCGCGTCACAGTCGCGGGTGACCATTCCCGAATCGGCGGTAAGACAGCGCTGCATGCGGCCTTGCCAGGTGGAGAGAACCTCTCGAGTGTGTATGACTATCAATATTTGATGGCTCAGCGATATGGCGTCAAATTTGCCTTAGGTCGGCAGGCTTCCGCAGAGGATGTGCTCTCCCTCGGTCCTGATCAGGTTATTTTGGCAACGGGATCCCGAAGCGGGCGGCCGCAATGGTTGAGCGATGAATGGGCTGAATCGGGCTTGATTCCTAGCGTGCGAGAGATCGCGGCTGAGTTGTTGGAGCGCGGCGATATGACGGAGGGCCGGGCCGTGGTCGTTGATCAGGATCACTCGGAGATGACCTATGCGATCGCCGAGCTGATGACCACGCGCTTCAGCGCGGTGACGATTGTGACGGCCAGAGAGCGTCTTGGCCATGATGTCTCACTGATCAACCGACAGGGGATTTACCAGCGTCTCCATGATTTGGGGGTCGAGATTGTATGCAATGTTGAGCCCGTAGATCTGGAGGCACTCGAGCATGCCCAACTGCGCGTCCAAAATGTCTACAGCGGTGCCGTTCAGGAGATCGATGATGTCGTTGCGCTCACCCATGCGAGTAGCCGGGTTCCGAACAACGAGTTGAGCCAGCCGCTGCGAGAGGCTGGAGTCGAAGTGCTGATGGTCGGCGATTGCCGTGCACCACGATCACTGTTGGCCACGACGCGCGAAGCCTATGAGGTGGCAAATCACCTTTAGATTTGCGGGGTAAGCGCCGGTGTTGTCTCGTGGTCAGATCCTTGCCGAGATTGCGAACAACGCAAACAAGACAGGTCGACTAGTGAGACACCTCGTAGCGTCGTGAAACCGCGGAGCGATTTTCCTTGTGGAATCCGGGGGGCCTCATGACTTCCTGTGCAAAGTCCTCCGCCTGATCAAGATAGTGGGGCGACGTAGGGTCGGTCATCTGACTCCCGTACTGATGCGTTCCTAAAATGGTCTGCTTCCCCTCCGCCGTCCACTCAATAAGGTAGTACAAGCCATCTCCTGCCACGACGGTGAGAAACGGGTCGTCCTCGCCAAGCTGTTCCGCATACATCGCGCGCAGCGTGTCCGGCCCGCCGGCGGCAGGCCAGGTGCGATCATCTCTCCCATGCTGCTGGATAGCACCCCATTCGGGGTCAAGCCGGCCGGCGACCTCGCGGACCGAGTCCATGCATCTATGCAATGTGTCACGCGGATCGGGCAGGGCATCGCCCGCGCGCTCTGCCTGCCATTCTTCAAGCAGGATGCATACGCCTAGTGCCGCGTGGCGATTGTCTTTGTCGGTGTGGAGATCCCAGCCGCGAATCAATGTAAGTGCCTCGGCCTCATCTGGGCTTTCGGGTGCCAAGTTGGCAATCGATTCAAGGAAGGCATGCCCCCGGTATCGTGGAGAGTAGGCGTTGTCGTGTTTGATTTGGCTAAAGTCCGCCATGCTGATGGCGGTGTTGGCTTCCAGTAACTCCAGCCCGCGCACGGCCCTGTTGGTCATGCGCGATGGCCAGCCACTCTCTGTGGGGTATTCAGAAATCACCGGATTACTGCCTTCCGAACTCACCTGAAAGGGCGACTGATTAGCACTGTGTACAAAGCCCGAGGGAGGATTCGTCACGCTGGGCAGTGCTTCTAGCGGAAGGTACGCCTCCCAGATCAGCTCTTCGCGATCGCCGGGCAGGTATTGATCCCAGCGCCACCCCTGTGTGCGCTGGGGCATCATGGCGTTATGCACAAAGTGAATCACGCCGTCAGCATTGGCATACACAAAATTGAAGCTGGCAATGTGCTGGAGAGCCAGTGCGTCACGCCACTCCTCGAAGGAGCGGGCCGCGCTCATGGCCAGCCACTGCTCTACCTGTCGAATCTCGTCCATGCCCGCGTAGCGCACTGCATAGGTCCCGTGATCCGTTTTCATGACCGGGCCATGAATGGAGCGATATCCCGTTTCCTTGACTGTCCAGGGGAGCCAGCCCCATAGCAGTACTTTGATCGGAATATCGAATTCTTCCAGTGTCAGCCAGTCACCATCCACTCGATAGCGATTGTCGTCCTCAGGGTCAATATCGAGTACGTAAATGTCCACCAGATCCGGCTGATTGACGGTGGCACCCCAGCCATGGTGTTCACTAAAACCAACCCCTAATGCGGGTGCGCCGATGAACAATCCCCCCATGACGTTGAGTCCCTCGCCGCTCTGCAGGTGGGCCTCGTACCACGACACGGGCCCGGTCAGCGGCTGGTGCGAATTGATCATCAGCAGCGTTGACCCGTCTCGACTCCGGGAGGGCGCGACGGCCGTCGCGTTCGAGCCGAGCGTAATAGCGGTATTGGGGAGTTCGGGCGCGTCGCTAATCTCGAACTGCCGCGTCTCGGCGCGAAGTGCGGTAATGGGCTGCTCAAAACCATAAAACAGCAGGTGCCGAAACATGTGAGCGGCGATCACGTCCTGCGGTGTGACAGGCAGTACATCAAGATTCACTCGCTCGGGGTGTTGTTCGGCAAACGCATTAAAGCCTGCTGCAAAGGCATCGAGATAGGCGTGGGTTGCCGGTTTTAAAGCGTGTTCGTAGTCTCGGGAGATGACATCCCAGAAGCCTAGCCACTTGATTAGATAGTCGGTGACAGCGGCTTCACGACCAAAGTAGCGGGCGGCTTCACCGCGGTAATAAGGAAGCGTTTCCTCTAGGATCTCCCAGCCATCTTCAGCTTGGGCCCACGCCAGGCCAAATGCCATGTCAGCATCCGTTTCGCCAAAAATATGGGGAACACCCAGCGCATCACGTTCGATGGATGCCTGCCATGCTTGACCGGTTGATGCCAAGAGCAACAAACAGCTCCCCAGAGCGCCTCGGAGCACTCGCGTATAGGGCGCGACAGATCGCATACGCCTGGCGCACACGAGGGTGCACAGGCGTGTTGCCATCGAGCGCAGCGCTCGGATCACAAGCCCGCTACGTAGGCAGCGATATTGTCGATGTCGGCGTCAGACATTGGCTTGGCTACCGGGTACATCATGGAGGATTGGGGGCCGCGCTCTTCTCCGGCGCGATAGGCGGTCAGCTTGGCCACGATATCTGTTGTAGGTTGTCCCGCCAGCATGGGACCGATCCCACCTTCCGCGCGGCCGCCGTGGCAGGCGATGCACTGGCCATAGTATTTTTCGCCCAGAGCCGCGGGTGATGCTGCCGCGAGGGCCGCCTGTTTGATCCCCTCCACCTCGGCGATTCCACCCCCGTTTTCGGTTTTCCAATTCTCATAGCAGTCGCCCACACATTGATTGCGATTTCCCGTCCAGTCAGCGTTGTTACCTTGGGTGCCGACCCATATCAAACCCGAGACGACGACAACGAAGGCGGCGACAAGCGAGGTGGTGTTCATGCTCTGGTTCCTGTGTTGGCTTTGTGGCGCTGGGGTGCCCAGCGGAAAGCGCGGAATGATAAGGCTTCTGCATGAAAGATGACAGGTTCTGCACTCCGGTGGATGGCATTTTTACCGCGCGTCTTCCAGCGCTGACCCAGACGGGTGACCCAGACCCGACAAGTCGGCATAATCGGCGCGCCAGGGCGAGCTGGTATCCCCAACAGGAGTCATTCCCATGTCAAATCCCTACCGCGGCACCATCAAGGTGCGATTTGCTGATACCGATGCAAATGGACATGCTTTTTTCGGTAATTACTTTGTTTTTGCCGATGAGGTGTTGGGAGAGTACTGGAGTGAGCTGGGTCTCGATGTCGCGGATGTGGTTGGCCCGGATTTTCTGACCTTTACGGTAAATGCCAACATGGACTTTTTGGGCGAGAGTCTTGCCGGCGATACCCTTGAGGTAGAGGTGGCGTCCGAGCGGGTGGGGACTTCAAGTGTGGTCATTGGTTTCTCGATGCGCAATCGCCGCACCGAAGAGACAGTGGGTCGGGGGAGCTTTACCTACGTCTTCGTCGACAAAGTGACGCGCAAGAGCTGCCCCATGCCCGCTGACTTCAAAGCGTCGGTATTAGCGCGACACCCCGAGTTGGCCTGAAATAGTCACCAACACTTGCGAATTGGTTCTGCCGCGCCGATCCATCACACTATGGCGATCGATAAGCCCATACGGAGCCGCGCTTGAGCGCTCACGCTAAAAATACGCTGCAGGATAAGGGCCTTGTGCTGGTGTTGCAGGACCTTCACGCGGCTGCCCCCGGGCAGCTGCGCTCCAAGTCCAGCGACGAGGCAACCCAGGATTACTGTTGGTCGGCACTCGTGTTGTCTGCGGCATTTGGATTTCGGGTGGCGCCAGGGAAGACCTATTCGCTTTACCTCACGGAAGGGCGCTGGAATCTGTCCTTAATTGCGCCAGAAGAGTGGGGGCATCGTGTGCCCGGTGCTTTTGTTGCGCAGTGCCAATTACGGCACGATATGACCTGGGCGCTCACCTTTGACGAGGCCGTGCGGGAGGGCTCCCCCGTGCATGATGCGCTGCTGCAGTATCTCGACGGCATTCACGAGCAGTTGCGCGAAGCCGGAAGCTGGGAGGCGTTGCTCAGACAGGGGGAGCGGCAGCTGCCCTATCAGCAACGAGTATTAACTACCGCGCTGGCTTCGTCCCTGCGCCAATCTCTGACGCTCAGTGGTCAGGCGGGTGTGCCGCTCAGCGTACCTTTGCTGAGTGAGACGTTGTCCTCACTCCCCCGTTAAGGCGTTGACACTCAACTGCCTCTGGCCGGCTTTATGGCCTGCTGGACTCACGCGGTATCTGAAAACAGCTCTCTGCCGACAAGCATGCGACGGATCTCTGACGTGCCCGCGCCAATTTCATAGAGCTTGGCGTCACGCAGTAGCCGGCCGGTGGGGTAGTCGTTGATGTACCCGTTACCCCCCAGTAACTGAATCGCATCGAGTGCCGACTGAGTCGCAGCCTCAGCGGTGTAGAGAATCACGGCCGCCGCATCTTTGCGGCTCTGCTCACCCCGGTCCAGCGCCTCACAGACTGCATAAAGGTAGGCGCGACTCGCGGAGCAACGGGCATACATATCGGCGAGCTTGCCCTGAACCAGCTGAAATTCGCCAATTGGCTGACCAAACTGTTCGCGTTCGTGCACATAGGGCAATACGGCATCAAGGCAGGCCTGCAAAATACCAACGGGTCCACCGGACAGGACGGCGCGTTCATAGTCCAAGCCTGACATGAGCACTCGCACGCCACCTCCGATCTCTCCCAAAACCTGACCGGCGGGGACAATACAGTCCTCAAATACCAGCTCACAGGTATTGGAGCCGCGCATACCCAGTTTGTCGAGCTTGGGTGATCGTGAGAAGCCCGCGGATTCGCGTTCGACGATAAAAGCAGTAATACCTTTAGAGCCCGCATCGGGATCGGTTCTGGCGTAGATGACATAAACGTCGGCGTCGGGACCGTTGGTGATCCACATTTTGTTGCCATTGAGCACAAAGTCATCGCCGCGCCGATCCGCCTTCAGCCGCATACTGACTACGTCAGAGCCTGCTCCCGGTTCGGACATCGCTAATGCACCGATATGTTCGCCGCGACACAGCGCAGGAAGATAGCGATTTTTCTGATCTTCGGAGCCATTCAGGCGGA
Source organism: uncultured Luminiphilus sp. (assembly GCA_938085095.1). GTDB lineage: Bacteria > Pseudomonadota > Gammaproteobacteria > Pseudomonadales > Halieaceae > Luminiphilus. The sequence continues at coordinate 8,020 of CALKEI010000038.1, forward strand.
TCTGATTCAGACAAAGATTAGAGTGAGCGCCGAAGGAGAGCCCAACGGAGGCGCTGGCGCGAGAGATTTCTTCCATGGCAATGGCGTGTGCCAGGTAGCCCATGCCACTGCCCCCATATTGCTCGGGAATGGTGATGCCCAGCAAGCCCAGATCCCCCATTTTTCCCCACAGGTCTCGGGGAAAGTCATTGTCCCGATCGATGTCGGTCGACCGTGGCGCAATCTCGCTATTGGCGAACTGGTGCACGGTATCCCTGAGTAAACTGATTTCTTCAGTGTGCCCGTACTGCAGGGTGGCATAAGGGGTGCTCATGGCGTCGTTCTCCGTGATAAGGCGGCGAGAAACGTTCTCGGCGGGATACTATTGCAGGGGCGTATCATACGACATCAGGGCGTTGACGATACGCTGGCCATAGAAGATATGGGCAAGGCTGGCCAAGGGGTTAGAGAAAAGATGCGAAAACTCATGAAGTTTGGTCATTCCATGACCGCGATCACGTTCCTTGGGTCGGTGGTCGTGTTGTGGGTGTTCCATCAGCAGCTGCCACCGCCCGCCGAAGCGTTAGAAGTGTATGCCGCCCAGCGACAGGCGATGGCGCGTGTCGCGTCTCTCGTGCTGATGCCGTCACTCCTGATCAGCCTGCTCTTTGGCATGGCTTCAATGGCCGTGGTGCCTGGTTTTCACAGCGCGCCATGGGCCTGGGCGAAGCTGGTCACTACAGTGCTGATGCTAGAGGGAAGCCTTTTAGGTATTCAGAGTCCTATTCAACGGGAAGCTGATCGCGCTGCAGCCGCGCTGTCAGACGCGACGCTGGTCAATGGTCTAGCGATGAAGCTCGATGCCGAGCAATGGTCTCTGGTGTTGATTGGCTTTGTGGCCACGGTCAACGTGGCGCTCGGTGTGTGGCGACCTCAATTTCGGTCCCGCGCTACTCCAGCGTTCTGAACATCATCGCCAGTCGTTTACCGCGGCTCAGACTTTCGAGAAATTCCTGGGGTTGGGCGTCGCGAGTCAGAAAGTCTGAAAATCCAGTCAGGGTCTCGATATCGACGCCGTCCAGATTCAGAAAACCCATTTGCCAGTCGGCAAATTCTCTCGCTTCTGTATCGCCATTAAAAAGGACACGGACCTCTTTATGGCGCGGATCGCTCTGAATATCCTCGAAAGTTTGTCTGACCGCAGATTCACTGCCTTCCAGAACCTGATAAAAGCAACCTTCTCGGTACAGCAGCAGGCCCGTGACGTCTCTCTCGGCATTCACCCGCCGGGCGTCAGTTAACAGCGAGACCAATTCGTCTTGAGAGAAACTGACCGTTTCAGCGCTGACGTAGCAAAGGTGATAGACGGCGCCTTCCTGCTGGTCTGGCGCCAACTGCGGGTTATTGACTTGTGACATGGGCTAGTTGCCTCTGATGAGATCGACGATCTGTTCTAGCGTAGCCCCCAGCGGACACATTGCTTGCTAGATGCTTAATAGTCAAATAAAATTGACAACTAAATGTTAAAAAACATGGACACAAAAGAGAGGGTGACTCGGTCCAATCCGGTCGCTGTCCGAAGATGCCCATGTGGGGGAGACCATGAGTGACGCAGTAGCCGCAGAGGCATCGGTAAATCTGACTACGCAGCAGGCACTGGAGGCGCAGCCACTGGCTCCGCGATTCTATCGGACCGACTACGCGGCCATGGAGAAGATCGACGTTGAGCCTGTTCGTGTCGAGTGGGATCTTCTGATGCGGGACTTCGAGCTCGATAAAAACCGCGGTCACTTCAAGCAAAATTATGAGTACGATCCCAGTATTTTGGATTCAGACCCCGATCTGAAGGAAGAATTTCTGGACCTGTTGGTGTCCTCGATTACCGCCGAGTACTCAGGGTGTGTGCTGTATCAAGAAATCGAAAAAAACGTCAGTAACCCCGAGGTGGCGAAATTGATGCGCTACATGGCGCGGGATGAATCCCGGCATGCGGGATTTATCAATAAGGCCCTGAATAAACTCGGTGTGGCCGTTGATCTTGGTGTCCTCAAGCGTGAGAAGGAATACACCTTCTTCAAGCCTAAGTACATTTACTATGCGACGTACCTTTCGGAAAAAATTGGATACGCCCGATACATTACAATTTATCGACATCTTGAGCGTCATCCCGAAAAACGATTTCATCCCATCTTTAAGTGGTTTCTCGAGTGGTGTAATGATGAATTTGCCCATGGTGAAGGATTCGCGCTCATCATGCGCTCTGATCCCAAGCTGCTCAGTGGCGCAA
>CALKEI010000039.1 GCA_938085095.1 uncultured Luminiphilus sp.
GGGGTGCCACGCACAGTGGCTCAGTGTTGTGGATCAGTGACGGATCTGACCAACTCTATCAAGCGGATCTCGACGGCGGCGGCAAACTGGCCACCCTGCCCGTCACTCTGGAGGGCGAGCCTCTGCGAAACCTCAATGAGCTCGAGTGGGTGGATGGAGAAATCTGGGCTAATGTGTGGCAAACCGACCAAATCGCGCGAATTGATCCCACCAATGGACAGGTAGTCGGTATGATCAACCTCGCCGGTTTGCTGCCAGAGGAAGACCGGCTCCGCGATACTGACGTACTCAACGGGATCGCCGTCAACCCCTTAGACGGAGCCATTTGGGTGACCGGCAAACGTTGGCCCTGGCTTTACGAGATCAAACTGAAAAAAAACGCCCGATGACTCGCTACGGGTCAGTGCAAACCCGAACACGGTAAGACTGGAATCGAACATGACTGAAGCTGCTGCCACGCCCGCCAAGACCGCATACCCCAATACCTTCATTCTGAAGCGGGCGGTGCCTATTCCGAGCCTGAATCTCACCGTTGAAGAGTATGAGCATCCGGGGACTGGCGCGTGCCACCTGCATCTCAGCAGTGACTCAGCAGAAAACGTGTTTATGGTGGCGCTGCGAACGGTCCCCGAGGACTCCACCGGCGTGGCGCACATCCTCGAACATACCGCGCTGTGTGGCAGCGAGCGCTACCCCGTGCGTGATCCCTTTTTCATGATGCTGCGGCGCTCACTGAATACTTTTATGAACGCCTTTACCAGCTCGGACTGGACGGCTTATCCCTTCGCCACCCAGAACAGAAAGGATTTTGGCAACCTGCTCGACGTCTACCTTGATGCCGTATTTTTTTCGCGGCTCGATCCCCTCGACTTTGCGCAGGAAGGTCACCGGGTGGAGTTTGAAAACGATGACAGCAGCCAACCCCTGGTTTTTAAAGGTGTGGTATTCAATGAGATGAAGGGCGCCATGTCATCGACGCCCTCCGTTCTCTGGGACCGGCTTTGCCATGAGCTTTTCCCCTCCAACACCTATCACTTCAATAGCGGTGGCGATCCGGAGCACATCCCCGATCTGACCTATCAGCAACTGAGGGATTTCTACGCCGCGCATTACCACCCCAGCAATGCGATTTTTCTTACCTTTGGCGACATGGCGGCCGAGGCGCATCAACACGTCTTCGAGGCGTCAGTGCTGCATCGTTTCAACGCCCTGGAACGCAAGATCGAGGTGGCGTTGGAAGTGCCTTTCGATACCCCACGGCACGCCACCCATCCCTATGCGGTGGACGCAGAGGAAGGACCAGAAAATAAAACGCATCTGGTCATGGGGTGGAAGCTCGGCGAGAGCGCCGACCTCACAGCGATGCTCGAAGCACAGCTCGTATCCTCTGTGTTAATGGAAAATAGCGCCTCGCCGCTGATGCACTACCTCGAGACAACCGATCGGGGTACCGCGCCCTCCCCTTTATGTGGGCTGGAGGAATCCATACGCGAGATGGTCTTCTGTTGCGGTATTGAGGGCAGCGAGGCGGAGCAAGCCGAAGCCTTCGAGACAGAGATACTCGCCTGCATTGAGCGTGTCGCCACGGAAGGGATTGCCGCGGACAAAGTCGAGGCGATTCTCCGGCAGATTGAGTTGCACCAGCGAGAGGTCAGCGGTGACGGCATGCCCTACGGCCTAAATCTTATGCTGCGGGCATTGGGCGCCGCCACTCACTATGGCGACGCCGTCGCGGCCCTGGACCTCGAACCGGTCATTGCCACGCTCAGAGAGCGGGTAAAGGACAGTGGATATATCCCAGGGCTGATTCGGCGCCTGCTGCTGGATAACCCACATCGCGTTAGGTTAGTGGTGACTCCCGATGCGGCGCTGGCAACGCGTCGAGACGTTGCGGAAGCCGAGCGCCTCGCCGCTCTGAAAGAGAGTCTCAATGGCGAGCACAAAGCGGAAATTCTGGATTTAGCTGAGCGACTTCGCGCCCGCCAGGGGCAAAAAGACGATCCTGACATTCTGCCCAGGGTATCGCTCTCCGATATTCCTGCGGAAGTCCCCTCCGTGGTGCCCATCATCGAGGGTGACGATGCAACGCACTATCAATATACGGCAGGGACTAATGGCCTCGTCTACCAACAGTGGGCCAGCCCGCTGCCGGCGCTGACCGCGGCCGAGCAACAGCATTTACCGCTGGCCATCGCCTTAATGGCTGAGGTCGGGGTCGGCGATCTCAATTATCTCGAGGCCCAGGAACGGCACTCTGCGACGGTGGGCTCACTCGGCGCGTCGGTAAGTAGCCGCGCCCATCGCGACAGCGAGCAAACCTGTGACAGTTACTTCGTGCTGTCATCCAAAGCACTGGCTGACAGGATCAAACCGCAACTCGCTTTGATGTCAGACACCCTGCGCACAGCGCGGTTCGATGAAAAAGGACGCATTCGGGATCTGGTAAGCCAGATGCGGGCGCGTCGCGATCAGGGCATCACAGGCAGCGGCCACGCCCTCGCTATGAGTGCGGCCTGCGCGGGCATGAGCCCGCTGGCTCGGCTCGGCCATGAGCAAGGCGGTCTGGAGGGTATCCGTCGACTCAGAGCACTGGACGATGTTCTGAAGCAGGACGGCGAACTAGACGCTCTGACCCACTCTCTTGGCGCTATCCATGAGAAATTAGCGGCGGCGGGCGCACCGCTGCTTTGCACCATCGCCGACGAGCCGAATATTGCCGCCGCCAGCGCGGCAGCCCAAGACACTGCTTCAGCGCTTGCCAATGAACTCGCGGCGAGCGGGCCGCCTGCACCCATTCGCGAATCACGACACGAGGTGTGGGTCACCAATACCCAAGTGAACTTCTGTGCCAAAGCCTATCCCACCGTGCCATCGGGTCACCCTGATGCGCCGGTGTTATCGGTTCTCGCAGCCTTTCTGCGAAACGGCTTTCTGCACCGCACTATTCGGGAGCAAGGGGGCGCTTACGGTGGTGGCGCCAGCAATGACCCTAATATCGGCGCCTTCCGCTTCTTTTCCTATCGCGATCCGCGTCTGGTTGAGACGCTGGAGGATTTTGATGCCTCGGTAAATTGGTTAATGGAAACTCAGCACGAGTCGCTGGCACTGGAGGAGGCCATCCTTAGTGTGATGGCAAGCCTCGACAAGCCTGGCTCACCAGCCGGTGAAGCCAAACGGGATTTTCATGAGCGCCTGTTTGGGCGGACCGATGAGCACCGCAAAATCCTGCGCGCAGGCATCGTAGGCACCACCCTCGACGACCTTCGCCGGGTGACCGAGACGTATTTGCGACCTGATCTCGCGAGCACCGCTGTGATTACGCACACTGCGGGCGCCGAACTCGTCAGCGAACGTGGTTTATCGCTGATACGACAAGAGCTGCTGTAAGCGACAGTACGACGCCTTTCCCGCGCGGGGCCCACGCAGCGAGAAAGGCCTCTCGCGACCAAATCACACGCCCCCGAGACGGGTCAGCAAGCGCAATGTAGCGACCCGCCATGGCGGTCACCAAACTGAAGTGCGGACCCGTGGGGAGCGACAGATATACCAATACCGGTAAGGACAGCTGGGCTAGGTCCGGCTCACTGATCTCCCGAATAATCGGCTCCGCACTGACTGCCTGGGCCATGGCCCCCAGCTGGAGCAGGCTGTAGCCATCCTCCTGCACGCGCCGCGCCTCCTCGGTGCTCAGCGTGATCTGCTTTTTCACATGCTCAAGCCCGACGTGCTGACCTGACCGCGCAGCTATCAAGGTGACCAGCGCG
>CALKEI010000040.1 GCA_938085095.1 uncultured Luminiphilus sp.
TTGAAAACCACTTGGTTGATAGCCATGTTGCTGGCAATTTTTACCGCACCTGCGGTTCTCGCAGACGACCACATGCTGAATGGCATGGATGTACAACAACCCATCAACCTGCAGGCGAACCTCTGCAAGCTGAATCCTGATGTGAGTCTCGATGATTATCACGCCATGGTTGAAGACTACTTCGACTGGGCAAAAGCGAACGATGTTGACCCGGTCTTTGTGCGTCAGTTCCCACTATTTTCGCATCAAAATCTGCAACGCCCATGGCCTTATGACTTTGTCGAATTACTGGCCAGCGACTACGAGCGCTGGGGCAAATCCTGGGATCTCTGGCTAACGTCTCAAGACGGCATGGCACTTAATCAGCGCTGGCAGTCTCTGGCGGTGTGTCACGTGAAGCAGGCGCACGCGCAAGTGCTTTACGCCAACCAAGAGGCACTCGAGAGCGATGACGAGCGTTATGTCGCTTGGAACTGGTGTACTGCCAAAGTCGGCTTTGAACAAATGTCTCAGAAGCACGCCCAATACGTGGAAGAAATCAGTGCCGACCCTAATGGCATCATCGGCTGGGTGATGGTATTTCCTCACACAGGCGGTGCGGATAGCCCCGGAGATTTTGCTCATTTGACCATCTATCCGGACCTCGAGTCGTTTATGAGCAGACGGAAGATGGAAGCGAGTGGCGGCTGGCGTAGCCTGCGTGAGTACTACCAGAACTACGCAGACTGCAACGGAGAGCAGCTCAACACCGAGACGGTCCTTTACAGACCCTGATACAACATCTCTTGCTGGGGGCATCGCCGTGTGGGTTATGGGTGCGGCGCTGCTCTCACTTACTTAGGAGCGTTTTTTATGAACACGCAATCACTGATAGCTGCGGCTTTTATTGCCGCGTCACCTTTGGTCTTCGCCGATAACCATGCCTCTGACGAGCTTGAATGGAGCATGGGTAGCCCCGTCGAAATTTACGGATGTAGTTTCAAAGAGGGTGTAGACGGTTATAAACAATCGATTAAATACGCCGCTACCGTCAATGCTTGGGCTGAGGAACACGATGCTTTTCAAAATCACGTTGGGCAGCTGATGTGGCCTGAATTTTCTGACGGCGAGTACCCCACAGAGTTTACGTGGCTGGGCTATTGGGAAAACTATTCAGACTACGGTGCCGATATGGATAAGCGCGCCGAATTTGGTGCAGCGCTTTACGTGGAGGGGAACAAGTTTCTCGAACAGTGCTCACACAGCGAGTGGGGCGCCTGGGATCTCTTCCCTGCTGACGATTGGACGCTGGGCAATCACGTGACGGAGTTTTCGGATTGTGTCTACAAGGAAGGAAAAGGCGACGCCGATTTGCTCGTTGCTAATAACGCCTTTGCCAAGGAAATGTTAGCTCGCGGATTGACAGGCGCTGATCTCGGTGCAGTTCAGTTATGGCCGCGAGCTGGCGCACCCGCAGGCCTCGATAACGCTATTAGCTTTAAATGGATCACCGGCTTTCCCACGCTATCCGCCTACGCCAACTTCACCCACATCTGGTGGAACGAGGGACTGATGCCAGCGTGGAGTTCGCTGTATGGCGATGTGGTGAGCTGCGACTCTGGACGGGTATATCAATCACAGGTGATGAGCAGACCTTGAAGCAACCCGCATTAACACTCGCCCCTGCTGCCCAACTGGCGGGGGCTTTCACTTCAAAAAGAGATAAAGGGTAAGAATGATGAAAGCAATGATGACATTTTTGGTGTCTGTCGCACTGACACTCACTACCACGCTGGCGCAGGCCGATAATCACGCTGCACCCTCTAAGCCAGTCGGAATGGTTTACGGGCTAGATGTGTCTGATCCGCCCGCGTTTGCCGCGGCAATGGGTAAGTATTGGAGCTCGCCAACGGGTACTAAAATACCCGGCATCGCGATTCTGAGGCAGGTTGTTGCGGCCGGCGAAAGCCCTATTTCACATACCGTTGCCGTGGTGCACCCCACCTATGAGGCAATGGACGGTGCATTGGCGATGAACGCAGTGTCTGAGGACTGGGCGGCGTTTCTCGGGGAAGTTAGCGGCATAGCAGAAGTGGTGAGCTCTTCCATATTCGAGAGCACTGGACTGGGCTCTACCGAAAACCAGCACGGCGCCGGTCCTGGCCTCGCCACTTTGTATATCTTTATCTCCGTATCGGACCCTGCAAAATATGCCAAATCTTGGCAGAAGATGATGGACGGCACAGATATTGGTGAGACCGATATCATGCTCTTCTCTATCCCGGCTGGCGGTGTCGGAGATACCACCCACGTTGCAGCCGTCACGGGTAAAAGCGTTGGCGCAGTGATGTCACAGATGAATGCCAATCGAGCCGATAAGGCATTTCAGAAGTTCATCAAAGAGGCCGGTGACATTAGAGAGATTGAGCAGAATATTGTGACGGTGGATCTCGCCGTTTTCGGAAATATGGGCGGCTGAAGCGCCACGGAGTCAGGGCTCTCGTTCTGTCTCCGTTTGTTCACTTAGCATCGCGGACCAAGCTTGATCGGAAATCGGGAGGGGCGTTATACCCCTCCCGACTTTTTTAACTCAGTGTTTCGTGCCGACAGCGATCTAAAAGGCAAAGTCT
>CALKEI010000041.1 GCA_938085095.1 uncultured Luminiphilus sp.
ATGAATGAGGTCAACGCGGGGAAGTGCTTCGACTTGAATTCAGCGACCCAGTCCTTGCCATAGGGATCGTCCATACTGATTGCAACGAGGCGAAAATCACTGGCTGGAAGTTCCGCCTCCAATGTGAGCAAATCTGGTATCTCTCGCAGGCACGGGCTACACCACGTGGCCCACAAGTTGATCAACACAACCTTACCCACGCTATCGGTTAATTCCTGATTCAGCGCGCTCTGGTTTAGTGGCATCAGTATGTCAGGGTCATGACGCTCATCCGAAGCCACCGCCTTCGACAATAGCAAGCTCAAGGATACCGCCAACCAAAATAAAGGCCTCATCAATGAGACATCCTTTGCGAGGGGATCTTCAATCGCATCATCTGAATCACCTCATCCGCCTGCCAGACGACGGCAAATTGGCCATCCGGAGTCGCAGCGACGGCCGGATAGCCCACATTAGCATCACCCGTGGGGAGTTCTTGTACCGGTAAAAAGTGTTCTCCGCCATCCAGAGAGAAACGATAGAAAATGCGTCGTGGTCCGCCCGCTTTCCCATGCCAAACGGCCAATAGCGTTTCACCGATGGTAGCCATTGCGGGACTATCGCTGATTGCAGCGTCGGGATGGATCTTTTGCGGTGCTGAAAAGGCGTCTGCCATATTCTCAGCTTGGCTATAGAGGAGCCCCGGCGGCTCTTCAGCGCCATTGTGTACCAACGAGTGAATACCCGAAGGGGTCGTGGCCATTGCCATGAGCTTGAGTGGACAACCATCCAATCGCCATGGCACCCCTCCCGTTTCCAGTGGTGACCCAAAGGTAGTGCCGCCATCGCTAGACCGCATCACCGCTGGCATGCGGATATTATCGCCCCGCACTCGTCGAGCCGAGACAAATACCGAAGATTCGCCCCGCACGATGGCACTGACCTGACAACAAGGACACTGGTCATTTTCCTGAATACGCACCTCGCTCTGGAACTCACCCCCACCGTCTTCACTTCGCCGATAATAGAGCGAGGCGCGCCGGGATTCGCTCATACCTCGGGTATCGAGCCAAAAGGTATGTACCGTGCCCGCATCCGACACAGCCATCCCACTGAATACCTGCGCCTGCGAAAGGCCGCCCATAATCAGCGCAGAAAGATCTTCCACCGGATGGCCATTGAGCTGTATCGGGAGTTCGAACTGTTGCCCGCCGTCCGTCGAACGAGTGTAAAACGACGATGCAACCGATTTACCCGTCTCGGGCGACACACCATTACCCGGATAGACGACATGAATGCGGCCCTCAGCATCCGCGTCGATCACCGGCCGGCTGATCGAGAACCCCCATACCTGACCAACGTCAGGATTAATCCGAATATTTTGAGAGAAGCCAGGCTGCCCCGGCTGCCATTGCGCGTAATACAGATCGGCAAAGGCTTGGTGACTGTGGCGACCGCCGCCGACTCGAGCACCTTTGCGATCGGCCTCACCCACCGCACCTTTGTCGAACCAAACCGCGTGGATGGTGCCATCACCAGTCACGGCAATCGCAGGCGCCTGCGCGCGTCGATTGTCAGCGCTGACAGAGACAATTTCTGCTGCGACAAGGTGCGGCAAGCCTGCACAAAGCCACAACATCACTGCGAGCGTGACGGCCTTGGCCGCAGCGCCCAGAGGTTGCTTCGAGATGTTTGAGGTCCGCTGAGAAGCAAAGAGCAGCATCACCTCGCTGCTCAATGGTGACCCGATCCAGAGGTCGCTTCACCCCGTGAATCGATAATCTTCTTCATGTACGTCCACGACGTCTCATTGCGACGTGAGTCATCAAGCGGCGGCGGCACCGTATATTCGGGATAGTGCTCACTTATCTCGTTCTTAATCAGGTCGGGTAGCTGATCGTAATTCTGTAGCTTCCGGCCCATGGCATTGAAGTAAAGCATGCCGGCGCGACCATTCATCTCCATCCAGGGGAGCCATTGGGCCAAGCGCACCCATGACACCACGGGATAAGCCACCGGTTGATCCGCGGCGAGCAGCTCAGCCACATCGCCATTAAAATCAAAAATCTCGGTAGCGTGATAAGTGCCGCCTATGTGCTTCTGGTAATTACCGCCCATGGCATTGTGATAGAAAAGCGGGATCTCATAGTTGATCAAGTATTGTCCATTGACATCCCGGTACTCGAACGCGCGCTCGCTCCCATCGGCATTGAGGCCGAAGGTAGGACGGCCATTCACCGGGTCATTGGCAACGTGAATCACCTCATTCTCAGCGCCGGTCCAGGGGTTATCAAAGCTTCGCATCACCTCTCCGGTATCGGGGTCGAGGTAGAGCATGATTTCCCTGGATACCAGCCGATAACCGGTGCCGCGATCGGGGTCTTGGATCGCACCGCACTGGCGGATGTTCATGCCCATTAAGCCGAAGAGCTTGCGGTCCCGCTCACCAGGGACCCTCGCATAGCCATAGCCTGACCATTCGAATACCTGCGGGGAGGCGTCCTCGGTCGAGCACTGAACCTTACGACTCAGTAGCACAAACCCTTCGGCAGAATTGGGATCAATACTGTCGGCCAGCGCCACTGTGATCGAGAGCCCCAAGCCCAGTGCTGCCAGCACCCCGCCCTTGAGACAACGGACACAAGGAGTCATCGAAAAAAAGCGCATGAGTTAGCCCTCTGGTCGGTCTCATCTGCAGTTGAGCATAGCCCGTTTGAGAAAAGATATAAACATATGACAATATGCTCATTGATTCGGTTCAGTGCTCTGGGAGCCTTACCCGTGGCGTACACCCCATCTCGCAGAGGCCTGCTTCAGGCTGCCATCGCCGCCTCCTTTGCCGGGGTCGGAAGCGGTTGTGATAACCCGGTTACCGGTCGCAAAGTTGTCGTGGTGGGCGCAGGCCTCTCAGGCCTCAATGCCGCACTGATTCTGGAGCGCTGGGGATTCGAGGTAGAGGTCATCGAGGCGAAAGAGCGAGTGGGCGGCCGTATCTGGACTCTGGATCACGTGCCGGGATCACCCGAAGGTGGCGGTAACGTGATGGGCGCCAATTATGGGCGGGTTATCCACACAGCTCACGAACTCGGCGTGCCGCTGCGAACCCCCCCGCGGGCCCTGCCGAGCGACTATGCCGTCGGCGGTGAACGCATCTTGCGGGCAGACTGGGCGACGTCCGCCGCCAACCCGCTACCCGAGGCGTGGCGGTCGACGCCTCCAGATCGGCTGATTGCAAAACTCAATGCCAGTAATCCACTGTTGGGAACCCGGGCTTGGCACAACGCTCAGCTCATGGCCGCAGACCAGCCAGCGGATGACGGATTGAAAGCGCTGGGCTTTCCCGATGCCGCCATCCGTTTGATTAACACCAACAATAGCTACGGCAACAACCTGTCGGAAACCAGCCTGATGGCGCTGTATCGCGTTATGGGTGAATTCGGCCGGCTTTCAGGGCCGGCACTGGCTGTGAAAGAGGCCGCAGCGGGCAATATGCGGCTGCCCGAAGCCATGGCCGCCGGATTGACGCGACCGGTTACAGTTGGGGAACCCGTACTCAGTATCAACGCACTTTCCTCCGGGGTGCGGGCAATGCTGGCCTCGGGCCAAACAGTGGAGGCTGACGCCGCCATCCTTGCGTTACCTATTCCCGCCTTGCGTCAGATTATTTTGGATTTACCTCCCAGCCAATTGGCAGTACTGGCTGATGTTGACTATCACAAGATCGTGCAGCTGCATTGCGTAGTTGATGAGCCCTTTTGGAAAGCGACAGGCTGGGGAGGATCATGGTGGACCGATGGCTTGCTAGGGAGGATTTTTACCCGACCCATCCCCGGCTCTACCCGCTATAACATGACCGTATGGATCAATGGTGATGACTGTGACCCGTTGAACGCGCTCGACGAAACGGCTTGTACCGACGCTATTTTGCAGGCGCTTTGGCGACTGGTGCCGGGCGCAAAGGACGTGACATCGGTGGGCCAACTAGTGCGATGGAGTAACGATCCCTTTGCGGGAGGCAGTTGGGCTTTGTGGCGACCGGGTCAGGCGGGTCAGGCACACGGCGCCATCAGAGCGCCCGCAGGCCGATTATTCTTCGCCGGGGAACATACCGCCGAAGCGTATCGAGGCATGGAAGCGGCCATGGAATCGGGCGAACGTGCCGCACTGGAAGTGATGAGGTCGCTCGCATGATACCGGCCAAACAAACACGATGCGGGTTCGTGATTGCTGCTTGCTTGTTAGCTGCAGCCACTCGCGCGGCACCCCCGTCAGGCGAACAGTTGTACGACATCGCCTGCCTGAGCTGTCATAGCCTTGGCGATGCAATAGACCACCGTGTGGGCCCGCCTCTCGGAGGTCTCCTCAATCGTAAAGCGGCAGCGGTCAAGGACTATCGCTACTCAGAGGCGCTCAGTGAATCGGGCTGGGACTGGACGCTGCCCACGTTGCTCGCCTGGCTTACAGATCCTGATGCGGCCATACCGAACAACGCCATGAACTACGTCAATCCGTTGACCGCCGAGGAAACTCAACGCTTAGGCCAGTGGCTGCTGCTGCAGCCGTGACACTAGAGCCCGCCGACGCGATGCTCCCACCCCGCCAGCAGCGGCATCTGCGGAGTGGGACCAAGCTCCGCCCGATCGACCCCAGCCGCCTGCAATGTCGCCCAGGCAAGGCAGAGATTCGAGGACAACACCGGCGCACCGAGCACCGGAGCAAGGTCGGCGACGATCTGCAAAGTCGGCAGCCCTGTGCCGGTAATCAGGTAAGCGTCCGCTTCCCTGTTCTGCCAACGAGATTTGATTTGCTCTGCGGCTCGCTCGGGCGAAAGCGCATAGATCGCCCGGGTATCTGCCTGACTCGGTTCCAGAGAGAAATGATCCACGACCTGAAACCCTCGTCCTCGCCAGTGCGCCTCGGCGGCCGCAAGGAGCCACTGGGGATAGGGGCAGATCAAAGCGATCGAGCGAGCATTAATCTGTGCCAACGCACGTTCAATAGCGGCCGCAGCCGAGACCACTGGCTGCCCCCGACGCGCACTCAGATCAGCGAGACTCGCCTCGACAAACTCGTGACCAAGGAGATAGCTGGAGCCCGTGCAGGCCAACCCAATCGCTTGCATGGCCAACGTGTCGAAGCGATCGAGAGTCTGTGCAATGTCGACAAAGTACGCCCGCAATCGGGCCTCAGAGTCACGCTCGGCACTGACCATACGCACCGTCGCGCATGCCACGCCTTCTGGCAAAAGCGCTCTGAACTCTATTTCCGCTGTGGGATTGGCCTGAGGCGTCGCAACACCCAAAGTCCCGTGCCTACCGTAGTGCCCCTCGCTCATCTGCGGCGTCCGCTGTCTGTTTTATCGCTTCGCCGCAATATAGCATGGGAGTTTCATGGGCTAACGCCACGCAAACGGAGCGCCAACAGAGCGATGTCCAACAGCGCAAATGTGAAGCATGAGTAACCCAACGGTCACGATTGCAGGAGCCGGGCCCTCGGGACTCACGCTAGCCTGGTGGCTGGTCGAGCACGGCGTGCGCGTCACCGTGTTAGAGCGTGAGGGATCGATCCCTCGGGATATGCGTGCCTCTACCTTCCACCCCGCCACGCTTGATCTGCTAATGGATTCGGGTCTCGCCGACACACTGGTCGAACGCGGTACCGTAGTGCCTCAGTGGCAGTACCTGATCCACGAGAGCGGAGAGCGGGCGGTTTTCGATATGAGCTGCCTGGGCGACGTCACCGCCTACCCTTTTCGCCTGCAATGCGAACAGTTCCAACTCACCGAACTGCTCGCTGCAAAATTGGCCGAGCACCCGCACTGTGAACTGCGCTTCGGCGCCTCACTGCAGAGTGCAACTGCCGACAACGAAGGGGTCCACATCCACTACTACGATGGCGGGGAGCCCAGAGAAAAGATTTGTGACTGGTTGATTGCCGCAGACGGTGCCAGCAGTCAGGTGCGTAAATCGATGGGTCTCGATTTCGAGGGTCAGACTTTCCCGAAAACCTCGATTACTCTGGTGGTGGAGCATCCCTTCGAAGACGACATCCCCAACCTACTCGGTGTCAATTACGTCTGGCTTCCAGATCGCCACTACAGCCTCATGCGGCTTCGAGACACCTGGCGGTTTACCTATTCACCGGAACAGGATCAGGATATCGAGACCGCACTGAGTGACGAAGTGGCAAGAGCCCATATCGCAAGGGTATCCGCTCGCGCCAACAATGCGACTATCCTCGCCCGCAATTACTACACCCTGCATCAGCGCTGTCTGGAGCGATTCTGTCACGGGCGCGTCATTTTTGTCGGCGACGCAGCGCATCTCAATAGCCCTGCAGGCGGCATGGGGATGAATAGCGGCATTCACGACGCGCGATCACTGGCTGACCACCTCGTTCCGGTCTTGCAGGGCGCAGACGTCGGATTACTCGAGCGCTACGCTCGACGCCGGCGTATCATTGCGCTTGAAGAGGTACAGCGCCTGTCGGCGCGAAACTACGCCAGGCACCGTGAAACCCAAGCGAGCAAGCGGCAGCTGATCTGGCAGGAACTGCAGGAGACGGTCAGCGACCCGCTGAAGCATCGAGACTATCTTCTAGACGCCGCTATGATTCGGTCACGCGAGCGCGAGCAGGCCATCGAATGAGGGTATTAATATGACCACTATCGATCAGGCGATCGCTGATCAAGGACTCACGCTGCCAGACGTTATTACTGGCTATGTCGGCGGTGAGTCTGTCCCCGTTGAACCTCGCGCGAATCAACACGCCGTGTACTTTCCGGGAACAGGAGAACAGATCGCCTCACTGCAGGAAGATGATGTGGCGGCCGTGACGAATGCCGTCGCCTGCGCCCGCAACAGCTTCAAGAGTGGGGCGTGGTCCAATGCCTCTACTGCTGCACGGCAGGCCGTCTTTCGCCGTGCGGCAAATCTGATCCGCGCGCACGCCACAGAACTCGCACTGCTTGAGTGTTTATGTGCCGGCCTCCCCTCTTCTCATCTGGCTTCGCGGCAGGTGCCCAGAGCGGCCGATAATCTAGATTTTTTCGCTGACTACATTGGTGTCATGGCGGGCGAAACCTTCGAGCAATTGCCGGGATACCAGACCTCGGTGACGCGCCAACCCGCCGGCGTGGCAGCATTGTTCGCCCCGTGGAATGCACCCTTAGCGCTGGCGAGTATGCAGATTGCCTCCAGCCTCGCTTTCGGTAACACCTGCGTGCTGAAGCCCTCGGAATACACGCCCCTGTCTATCCTGCGCATGGTGTCGCTGATGGAAGAAGCGGGCCTGCCTGCCGGCACGATTAGTGTGATCAATGGCAGTGGCGGGGTCACCGGGGCGGCGCTGGCCAGCTCTCCTGATATTGATCGCATTGCTTTTACCGGGGGTGGTGCGACCGCGAGACAGGTCATGGCGGCCGCATCCCAACATCTCACGCCGGTTCATTTTGAGCTTGGAGGTAAATCCGCCAACATCGTTTTCGATGACGCAGATTTTGATCGGGCGGTCGACGGCTCGTTGGTGAATATCTTTAGCAATAGCGGGCAGATCTGTATCGCTGGCGCACGCATTCTTTTGCAACGTGATATCGCCGAACGCTTTATCGAGGCGTTTGTCGCAAGGACTCAATCGCTCAAAGTGGGCAATCCTCTCGACCCCTCGACCGAAGTGGGCCCTATGGCATTCAAGGCACATTGGCAACGCGTGCTCGACCACATCGCGCGCGCCCGTTCCGACGGAGCCTCCCTACTGTGTGGCGGGGAGGCGAGAGTGGACCTGGGTGACGGCTATTTCATTGCGCCCACCGTTTTTCAGGTAGACAACAATCAGCTGTCGCTTTGCCAGGAAGAGGTCTTCGGACCGGTCGTCAGCATCCAGATTTTTGATGACGATGATGAGGCTCTATCGTTGGCCAATGACAGCCGCTTTGGCTTGGTCGGGTATTGCTGGACCAACAGTCTGGCCCGAGCTCAGGCATTTCAGCAGCAGGTTGAAGCGGGCACGTTATGGATAAACACACCGCTCGCCCGTGATCTGCGTGCCCCCTTTGGTGGTTTTAAAGAGTCAGGTATTGGACGGGACGGTCCGCGGCAGGCGGCCGAATTCTTTACAGAAGAAAAAGCGACGATTACCGCGCTAGGCACGCCACCGATCCGCAAGCTGGGAGAGACTTCAAGCTGAGCACCGTGTTGCAGCCTATCTGACTACCCGAGCTAACGGGAGGGCTTTCAGGCCGTCAGATATTGCTCATCCGAGGGTCTTTACCTTGTCATTTCGCGGCCAAAAACCCGGGTATCGACCCGGGCTTTCAGGTTAAGCCGCTATCAGAAATTAAACTGAATCGTGGCGCCAATTTGGCGACCGCGAGGCAAAGTGATGCCAAAGCCGCGCGGGAAAATGGGGCCGCCGCCGATATCGCTCGCTGATCTCGCAAACAAGGGGCCACAGTTTGCTGCAGGATCGCCAAATCCGACTACTGCGCAAGGCGGGCCTCCGGCAGTGGTATAACCGCGACTATCGACGTAACGCAAAATATCCATCGCCGTATCATCGTCAGTCAAATTCTTGCCCCACACCGTGACTGCCCAACGATCCGTTCGATAACCCGCTTGAGCACCCACCGTAGCGCGACTTCCTGTCTCGGCAAAATTATGCACCTGCGCATATTTGGATCCCTCGTAGCGAATATCGCCGCCAACGAACCATTCGCCCGCACCTATGGGAATGCGATACATGGTGCGCAGTGAAGCCTGATGCTTGGGAGAGCGCGGCGTCTGATTGCCCTCGACCGAGCCATTGGCCTGAATACAGTCGTAATAGTCATCTGCGGTGCTGTTGCAACCGATCAGGATAGCTTGATCCGCCGAGATGTATTCATCAATCTCCGAATCAATGTAAGAGTAGTTTGCAGTCATGTCCCAGTTCGATGTAATCATCAAGCTAAGTTCAGTCTCGAATCCGGTGACCGAGGTCTCACCCACGTTATCGATGAATGAGGTCAGTGAGCCATCGGGCCGCTGGGCATTAAAGGTTAGTTGCTGATCTGTCCAATCAATGAGGAAGAGTGCCGAGTTCCAAGTGCCGCGCCCATCGAGGATGCGCTTCTTTAGACCCACCTCAAAGTTCCACGCCTCCTCCTCATCGTAGGAGATCTCGTCAGTACCGGGATCGTTGAAGCCGCCGGGTTTGGTGCCCTTGGCCACGTTGCCGTAAACCGTGGTGCTGTCACTCGCTATCCAAGTCAGCGTGAAACGCGGCGTAAAGCTGTCAAACTCCTCCTCAAATTTGTCGCCAGAGGTGAAGGCATAGTCGAGGTATTCCGCTTCGATCTTATCGGTGGCGTGGCGGACTTCGATCGTACCGGTCAGTGAATCCGTGAAATCAAATTCAACGCTGCCGAATATCGCGGTGTTCTCGGTGGTGCGAACCTCCGGATAACTGTTCGGCCGCTGCTCAGATTGAGCGGGATCGAGCAGATAATCAAATGACGTCAGCGGCGCGATTCGATCATCAACCGTCTGCTTGAACTCCGAGTCGTACCAATATGCGCCGATCGACCAACGCAAGCGCTGATCCGCTGACGAACTCAGGCGAAGCTCCTGCGAGAATGTTTCGGTCTCCTCGGCCTGCACCCGCCAGAACGAGCCCGCCAGATCAAAGAAAGGTGGCGCATAGAAGGGCGCGAGGTAGGTTAGTGGATCATAGCCGCCATAAGACACATCAATGCCGCGATCAGTTTCTGTCTCCTGATAACCCGTAATGCTGGAGATCGTCCAGCCATTACCCAACTCCCAGTCCATATTCAGGGATGTGCGCAACACGTCGCGCTCGATGCCCGGATTGGGTAAGAAGTCGGTGCGCAAGGTCACCTCGTCATTAGTCTTCACCGTGCCACAGTAATAACCCCGGGCCGATGGCCGCGAAGCGTCAGGCGAGAGGCAGTTGTTGTATTCCGCACCCTGAAGCCACAGCGCAATATGATCATCGTCATCATCTTGTGCGGTCACCCGCAGCGACGCTTCAAACGCGTCACTAGGTGTCCATAGCAACTTACCCGTGAAGGTGGTCGTCTCCTCACCACCTACCTCATCGCCACTGATGGTGTTGTTGTATTCACCGCCATACTCACTGAACCCGGCGCCCAGGTAAAAGTAGAGAGAGTCCTGCACAATCGGACCGCTGATATAGGCATTGGTATTGGTGGTGTCATGCTCGGCGACCGTCACAGTGACCTGGCCTTCTAGTTCATTGGTCGGGCGTCGGGTCACATAGTTAATCGCACCAGAAAAAGTAGCACGTCCATATAGCGCCGCCTGGGGACCTTTTATGACCTCTACCCGCTCAAGCATCTGTAGCTCTGTCGACGATATCGTGCCCGGCACATAGACGCCGTCAATAAAGAAGGAGGCGTTGGGGGCACCCAAAATATTCGACATCCCCCGAACTACCGGTCGGTCAGAATCGCGGCCAAAAGAATTCACGAAGGAAAAGCCCGGGGTAAAACCAGCGATGTCCTCGGGAGAAAACATGCGGTAATCCTGAAGCGTGGAGCTACTGAACGCTGTGACTGAAAGCGGAACTTCTTGCAGGTTTTCCTCACGTTTTCTGGCCGTGACAATGACCTCTTCAAGATCCATTTCCTCATCCTGAGACCACGCCGCCGGTAGGTGTGAAGTGGCCGCAATAGACATTGCGATAGCAAAGGTCAGTGGGTTTTTAGCAGGTTTTCGCATGGCTAGGGCTCCCCTATTGAGCAATGGTGCTCAACCACTCAGCACCCAGAAAGGCTTTTAGTTATATCTTTAGGTCTTTTGATAGCCTCTGAATACCACAATGTCAAGTGGCTACTGCGCTTAGGCCGCCAATACCCCCCCTCCTTTTTTATGGATTTTGAGGTATTTCTGGCTCAGGGAGCCTAAATTGCAATGCCAAGACCACTTTGAGGGTATTGGTGATAGCGGGAATCACAGCCATCGCCAGCGTTATTGCTAACAGTGCCGACTCGGGTTGAGTGGCTGTGCGGGGTAAACCGGCCACAAAGCCCATCGAGGACAGCAATATCCCCAGCGTCAACGGCGCAGTCGCAAAGGCCAATTTCTCCACAAAGCTGTAAAGCCCGGCATACAGCCCCTCCCGCCGCAATCCGGTTTTCCTGTAGTCATACTCCATCACATCCGGAAGCAGGCTCTGGCCCATCAGCAACATTCCGCCATTACTCACCGCCAAGACGAAAGCGCGCAGCACGTACAGGGCAATGGGCTCCTGGGGGCCAGACAGTAACCAGGTCAGGTTTACACACGCCGCCAATGCGGCTGACAGCGCCAGCGTTTGGGCCTTGCTGAGACGCTTGGAGACCAGCATCCAAGGAGTAATTGCCACCAGCGTACCCACCATGTAAGCGAGCCCGTACCAGAACATGATGGCCTCGGATTGCTGCATGACCTGCCGGACAAAAAAGATATTCGTCGCCACGGTGGCCGAG
>CALKEI010000042.1 GCA_938085095.1 uncultured Luminiphilus sp.
TCGATTCATCGATTCGGTTGAGAAATTCGGGCCTGAAATGGCTGGCTACATCCGCCATCACTTTGGCCTGAATCGTGGCTTTAAGCGCACCTCTATCTGCAGTGGCATCATTTTCCTCAAGGGCCTCCCGAATATGTACCGCACCCAGGTTCGACGTCATCACCACAACCGTGTTACGAAAATCCACGGTTCTGCCATGACCATCAGTCAGTCGCCCATCTTCCAAAACCTGCAGCAGGATATTGAAGACATCGGGGTGGGCCTTTTCGACTTCATCCAGCAGCAACAGCGAGTAGGGCCTGCGGCGAACCGCCTCAGTGAGATAACCGCCCTCCTCATAGCCCACGTACCCTGGAGGTGCGCCGATCAAACGCGCGACCGAGTGTTGCTCCATAAATTCGGACATATCGATCCGGACCATCGCCTGCTCGCTGTCAAACAAATAGTCAGCCAGCGCTTTGCATAACTCGGTCTTGCCCACGCCCGTAGGCCCTAAAAACAAAAAAGAACCATTGGGACGCTGCGGATCTGCCAGGCCAGCTCGCGCACGGCGCACCGCATTAGACACGGCCACAACCGCTTCGTCCTGTCCTACCACACGCTCATGCAGGGTCTCCTCCATACGCAGCAACCTCTCTCGGTCGCCCTCGAGCATCTTGGCGATGGGAATGCCCGTCCACCGCGAGACGACTTCCGCGACTTCTTCCTCGGTCACCCGCGATCGCAATAAGATCGGTTCCGGTTGATCCGCATTAGACGCAGACTGAAGACGACGCTCCAGATCCGGCAACAGACCATGCTGAAGTTCTGACATTTTGGTCAAGTCCCCCGCGCGTCGGGCGACCTCCAGATCTAATTTGGCTCTTTCGATGTCACTTTTGATCTGTGTCGCACCTTGAACGGCGGCTTTTTCCGCCAGCCAGATCTCTTCAAGATCTGCGTACTCACGCTCGATCACGGCTATTTGCTCGTCCAGCTGGAGCAACTCTTTCTCAGCGGCAACAGACTCCTCTTTTTTCACGGCCTCGCGCTCGATCTTTAGCTGGATCAGACGACGCTCAAGGCGGTCCATCGACTCGGGCTTGGAGTCGATTTCCATCCTGATACGGCTGGCGGCCTCGTCAATCAGGTCAATCGCCTTGTCGGGCAACTGGCGATCGGTAATGTACCGCTGGCTGAGTTTTGCCGCGGCAATAATCGCGCTGTCGGTGATATCGACGCTGTGGTGCACTTCGTAGCGTTCTTTCAGCCCGCGCAGAATAGCGATGGTGTCCTCTTCACTAGGCTCCTCGACCAATACCTTCTGAAAGCGGCGCTCCAGTGCTGCATCCTTCTCAACGTACTGTCGATACTCATTCAGGGTCGTCGCCCCGACACAATGCAGCTCACCCCGAGCGAGGGCAGGTTTCAGCATATTGCCGGCATCCATTGATCCCTCGGCCTTTCCTGCCCCGACCATGGTATGCAACTCATCGACAAACAGGATAATGCGACCCTCTTGTTTCGAAAGTGCGTTCAAAACCGCCTTCAGACGTTCCTCAAAATCTCCCCGAAATTTGGCGCCCGCCAACAAGGCCCCCAAGTCGAGCGCCAGGATGCGCTTGTCCTTGAGTCCCTCTGGCACCTCGCCATTAACGATACGCTGGGCCAGCCCCTCAATGATGGCCGTTTTGCCCACACCCGGCTCACCGATCAGTACCGGGTTATTTTTGGTCCGTCGTTGAAGTACCTGAATTGTGCGACGGATTTCGTCGTCACGCCCAATCACGGGGTCCAACGCGCCTGCTGCCGCACGCTCGGTGAGATCTACTGTGTACTTCTCGAGCGCCTGGCGGGTTTCCTCAGATTGCGCCGAGTTGACCGACTCCCCGCCGCGCGCCGCTTCCACTGCCATCGACAGGCCCTCGGGGGTCACGCCGGCTGCATTGAGCAGCCCGATCGTCGACGTCGATTCCAGCATGGCCAGCAACACTGCATCCGTTGATAAGTAGGCGTCACCGGCTTGCTGTGAAAGCTTGTCGGCGCGGTTCAATAGCCGCTGGGTCTCCTGGCTGACATGAATATCGTCGCTACCCGAAACAGTGGCCATGGCACCCAAGGCCTTATCGATCTCCCCCTGCAGAACATCTATCGCCCCACCGGCTGCCCGCAAAAGGGCTCGGCAGGGTGAACCCGCCGGGGCCAACATGGCTTTCAGCAAGTGTGGTGGCTCAATGAAAGGGTGATCACCACCGATAGCAATAGATTGAGCCTCGCCAAGGGCGGTCTGTAAAGAATGTGTCAGCTTGTCCATGCGCATCGCGCTCTCCTTTTACCCGTTTAACGGGTTCGCGTTTTCATAGAAGAGATATGCGGGCCTAAAGCCGGTTTTCAAGTAGGGGAATACCGAGGGGTTGTGCCGCTGAACACGGCGACGGGTTCAATCGAGGTTAAAATGTACTGTCGGAGCGTTCGTCAGCGCTGAAAGCCGTCAGCTCCGCCAAACGATGGTTGCTATTCGACCGGTTGCCGGACCATCGCGGCGATGTGAAAAAAAATGCTCGGGGTCGCCATAGGTGCAGCGATCACCCCCCAAGATCACCGAAATACCGGCTCGGCGAAGCTTCAGGCGCG
>CALKEI010000043.1 GCA_938085095.1 uncultured Luminiphilus sp.
TATCGAGACACATTCGCCGTCAGACGCGCACAGATCGACGCTATTGCTTGGCTTCAGGGGGAGGTAAAAGGGCTTTGGCGCGGAATGCAGGAGTCGAACCTGCGACCTCCGGTTTCGTAGACCGGCGCTCTATCCAGCTGAGCTAATTCCGCGCAGAGCCAGACGAGACAGGGCCTCGCCGGGGCGCGTAGTATACACATTTGATGAAAGCAGACCAGTCAGCAGTGTCGCTTTGTGGGCGTGACAGCGGGCTCTCGAAAAAGGGGTTCTGGCTCGCGGCGAGTCGTCGTAAGGTGGTGTAATGCAGATACTGGTAGACGCCGATGCCTGTCCTGTAGTGATCCGAGAGATCCTATATCGCGCGTCGCAAAAGCGGCAGCTCAAACTCACCTTGTTCGCGAATCAGTCATTTCAGGTACCCGTTTCTCCGCTGATCAGCCTGTATCAGGTAGCGCAAGGGCCCGATATGGCGGATCACGAAATCTCGGGGCGAGTCGAGGTTGGTGATCTCGTCGTGACCGCGGATATTCCGCTCGCGAGTGAGGTGCTCGAAAAAGGCGCATTGGTGATGACGCCGCGCGGCGAGCGTTATACAGAAAACAACATTAAGCAACGCTTGCAGATGCGCGATTTCATGGAAACCATGCGGGCATCGGGCGAGCACACGGGCGGACCGCCGCCCCTTAACCAGACTGATCGCAAGGCTTTTGCCGATCAGCTCGACCGGGTGCTGACTCGTGCCTCCCGCCAGCCATAAAGACTCAGGGGCCTGAATTCGAGCCGCTGTTGACTACCGGCTGTGCTGCCTGATCACTGCACAAGATAACCAGCAGATTGCTGACCATTGAGGCCCTGCTCTGGGCGTCCAGCTCAATGATCTGCCTTTCTGTTAATTGATTCAGCGCTGTTTCTACCATGCCAACGGCGCCCTCTACGATCTTACCGCGTGCCGCAACTATTGCCGACGCTTGTTGGCGCTGCAGCATGGCGCTGGCAATTTCTGGCGCATAGGCCAAGTGACTGATGCGCGCCTCCAATACCTCGACCCCTGCTTTGCCGAGTCTTGCCTGTACCTCAGACTTTAAAATATCCCCAATTTCGTTGGCGCTGCCACGCAGAGTGATTGACTCGCTCTCGTGGTCATCATAGGGGTAGCTGGTGGCCATATTTCGAATTGCCGCTTCGCTCTGGATTGCAACATAGTCTTCATAATCATCGACTTCGAACACGGCTTCGGCTGTGTCTGTGACGCGCCAGACCACTACCGCCGCGATTTCAATAGGATTGCCAGCTGAGTCATTGACTTTTAGCTGGCCGCTCTCGAAATTGCGAATGCGAAGGGAGACTCGCTGCTTGGAGTAAAAGGGATTTGCCCAGCGGAGTCCCAGCGCTCGATCTGTGCCGACATACTGACCGAAGAGCTGCAAGACTCGACCTTCGTTTGGCGCCATCATATAAAATCCAGCCAGACAGATGCAGGCTGAAACCGTCACGATAATGGATAACACTTTGACGGCAAGACCCGCCATAAAAATCGCGCTAGCGATTCCCAGCAAGACGATTGCAGGAAGAACGGCCAGCATGAGAAAGCCTGATAGGGTCGTGGCAGTTTTCTCTTCATTCATGGAGTGCGCTCCGGTATAGGGCTCGTAGCAGACTACCATGATCACTGATAATCAGGTGTCGACCCACTCGATGATCTCTGCCTCGAGTTGATCGACGTCGATGGAATTCTCGCTGATCGTCTTTCCGGCAACGGTGATCCCCGCCGCGATCACCGTTGAAGGGTCGCCAGTGATTAGCGGGTGCCATTCGAGGAGCGGCTTGCCCTCGGACAGGCTCCTGTACGCGCAGCTGCGCGGCATCCAGGCGAGTTCGGACGCATTCATTCTTCTCACGTCCAGGCAATCTTCAACTTCGCTGAGCCGGTCGTGATAGCGGGTGCACTGACCAGTCTCTGGATGCAAGAGTGCGCACGCAACCCGGGTGTAGAACACATCGTGCGTTTCGTCATTCACGAGTTTGTGCAGGCAGCATCGCCCACAGCCATCGCAGAGCGATTCCCATTCCTCATCACTCATCGCATCCAGGGATTTTTCTTCCCAAAAAGGGGTTGAGGACATCAAGGTCTCCCTGTGAATTGAAGCCAGGGTGGGCAGAAGCTGGTGGAGCATATACCGATTCGGGTGTGTAGCGAATGCAAACGGTCCAAAGTGCTGATTTTTCTGTCTAACGGTATTTGATCTGATTATTCGCACTCCTACCGTGAGATAGCGGATAATCCTTGAGTTCGCTCACGGTTTAGGAGACACCAATCATGGATTTGGGTATCAAAGGTCGCCGCGCACTGGTGTGTGCCTCGTCGAAGGGGTTGGGTAGGGGTTGTGCCGAGGCGCTCGCTGCGGAGGGCGTCGATCTGGTGCTCAATGCTCGCGGTAGCGAGGCGCTGGAAGCCACCGCGTCGGCGATTCGCCAAGCGTATGCCGTTGAGGTCATAGCGGTCGCTGCCGATATCACTTCAGAGGCAGGCCAGGCAGAAGTACTTGCCGCCGCGGGGGAGGTCGATATCCTCGTGACCAACGCTGGAGGGCCGCCTCCCGGTATGTGGTCTGATTGGAATCGCGACGACTTTATCGCCGCCTTTGACGCCAATCTATTGACGCCGATCGCGCTCATTAAAGCGCTTCTGCCCGGCATGATGGATCGGGGTTGGGGACGTATCGTCAATATCACCAGTGTCGCCGTCAAGGCGCCGATCCCGGTTCTAGGTCTCAGTAATACGGCTCGCTCGGGGTTAACGGGCTATGTGGCCGGGGTTTCACGCCAAGTGGCGGGTAGCGGTGTCACGATCAATAATTTGTTGCCCGGTCTTCACGATACCGATCGTCTTGCGATGTTGGACAAGGTCGATTCTGCAGCTCAGGGAATCAGCGAAGAAGCCGCGCGCGCGGCGCGCACTGCAACAGTGCCGGCAGGTCGATTCGGCACAGCTGATGAGTTCGGTTCAGCCTGTGCTTGGTTGTGTTCTGATAAGGCAGGTTTTGTCATTGGGCAGAATGTCTTGCTTGACGGTGGTGCTTTCCCCGGATCGATGTAGCGTTACTCCGATTTGATGCGCCGGCCACTCACACGCTCATCCCATCAGTCGTCCTATTCAGAGGGAGCGCGAAGATGACAGGTAGTCAAAAACTCGATGTCGTGGTCGGAGCGGGCAGCGGAATCGCCAGCGCTTTGATTCATCGGTGGATCGATTCGGCAGCGAGGCCAATCATGGCGGTCGCAAGATCCCCTTCGTCTTTAAAGGACTTCGAGTCGGTCGATTTAGTGCAAACCAGAGCATGTGACTACAGTGACGCGGCACTCGCATCACTGGCCGAGCACTTGCGGGATCAACATGCCGATATTGAGCGGTTGGTCATCTGTAATGGGGTACTGCAAGGA
>CALKEI010000044.1 GCA_938085095.1 uncultured Luminiphilus sp.
TTAATGGGCGCCGAAGCGTCGACGGCGGTGATTATCAAACGATTCCCACCGCGATGGTCGAGCGAATCGAAATTCTGAAAGACGGTGGTGCAGCTGCCTATGGTGCCGATGCGGTGGCAGGTGTTGTGAACATCATCACCCGAGATGACTTTGAAGGTGTAGAGGTAGAGTTCCTCACCGCCGACTGGATGGATACGGACAGCGGCTCTCAGTCAGGCATTAGTGCAATATTCGGCAAAGCGTTTGACAGAGGCCACTTTGTTGCTGGCGTGGAATATGTTGACCAGGAAGAAGCGTATCAAAGTGACGCGCCTTGGGACTTTTTCCAAGATTCTTACTACATTTATCCCACTGGATGTGAAGCGCAGGTCACGGCTCCTTTCGATGGGACATCGTCGGGTGGCTGTTATCCAATCGGCTCCTCGAGAATTCCCGAAGGCCGGCTAGCCACAATATCGCAGGGAACGTTTATGAACCCCGACGGCTCCGGATTGGTGCCGTATGACGGGCGTACCTACAATTACGCTCCCGTCAACTACATCCAAACGCCATATAAGAAGACCAACATCTTCCTCGACGGGCGCATGGATATCACGGATACGATTGAGTTCAGCGCAATGCTGCGAAGTAATAACCGCAAATCTGCACAAGAGCTCGCACCTCAGCCCTACAACAGCCCCACAGACCCCGCCTATAACGGTGTTTGGCAAAATGCTGCGGGTGAGGAAGTGGCCTATAGCGGTATCTCACCAGACAATTACTACTTGGTGCAGGCTTTCAACGCCGCTGGGCTGACTCCAGAACCGATCCGAGACGCCCGCCGCAGAATGGTAGAGACGAATCGGCGCTTTGACCAAACCATTGAGCAAACTCAGGTCAACCTGCAGCTTGATGGTAGTGCGTTATTCGGTACGGATATCAGTTGGACTGCTTACTACAACTATGGACGCCGAACGCGAGAAGACATAGATAGTGGACAGTTTTTCGGCCCCAACCTCTCCAATGCAATGGGACCCTCAGCTGACCTCAACGGAGACGGGCAGCCCGAGTGCTATCAGGATATCAATGATCCGAACAGCGTCATCACGGGTTGTGTGCCATTCAATTTCTTCGGCGGGCCAGGCACGGTTACCCAAGACATGCTGGACTACGTAGGTGTCAGCCTGGTTGATACTTACCGTTCTGAGCTTGACTCATATGGCATCGACTTCACGGGCAGCATATTCAACCTTCCCGGAGGACAAATTGGTTGGGCAGCGGGCTATCAGAAGCGAGAAGAAATCTACCGATACAGCCCTGACTCGGCCAAGCAGAAAGATGAGGTAACCGGTAATACCGGTGCCGGCACCAGCGGTGATTACGAGGTCGACAGTTTCTATGTTGAAGCGTTACTCCCCGTTCTAGACAATGTAGAGCTGAGCGTGGGCTGGCGTTACGAAGACTTCAGCACCTATGGGTCTGAGGACGTCTGGAAAGTGGGCGGACGATGGGACATCACCGATAATCTCGCGCTTCGCGGCACATGGGGCGAAGTCTTCCGCTCTCCCAGCATTTCTGACCTTTTCGGCGGACTAGTGGACTCGTTCCCCACCTATGTCGATCCATGCGCATCTAACGGCGTGGCCGCTGACGGGAGTCTCGCACCGGGCTGTGCTCAACAATCCGTGCAGCTTGATTCGCAGGTGCTAGCCCGTGAAGGTGGAAACCCTAATCTGACAGCTGAGACTGGCGAAACGCTGACCTTCGGTGTTGTATGGACGCCCACAGTGGGTCCCGTTGGCTTAGAGCTGGCTCTGGATTACTGGGAAGTCGAACTCGAGGACGGAATCACCGAGTTAGGTGTTAACTATATCCTCAACGATTGTTACGCCAACCAGAACCAGGGTTCTTGTGCCCTGATCACGCGTCGTGCCGATTACAGCATTGCGCAGATTTTGGATGCACCGATCAACGCTGCCGAGCTGTACAGTGAAGGTATCGACGCTCAAATCGATGCCACTTGGGATCTGGGCGGTTCACAGCTCAGCGCCAGCCTGTTGTGGAGCCATTTCCTCGACAACTATCGAAAGTCATTCCCCGACGATGACGAGTTTGATCTGGTGGGAAGATATAGCGGCTCGGCATTTGCTGAAGACAAGGCTAATTTCACTCTGGCATGGAGTTGGGATTCACTCAGAGTGAGCTGGCTCGGCGAATACATCGGCAAGCTCAAGTCGCCTTCAGTCATATTCGGTGACTACGATCAGAATATCGACTCGCAGCTCTATCATGACTTAGTCGTTGACTATAACTTCGACAGGACAGGCACCACGATATCGGCGGGTATCACCAACGTGACAGACGAGGAACCGCCTTACATGGATCTTGGTTTCAACGCTAAAACTGATCCGTCGACCTATCGTATGTTTGGACAGGGCTACTACATTCGAATCAAGCAGACTTTCTAAGATATTCAGACAGTCTCTAAAACCTCTAAAACCCGGCTTCTGCCGGGTTTTTTTTTAACGAGGCGTAGGTTGCATGGTATTTCAGTAACCGCTCCGCAGGCGCTAGTTGGCGATGAGCACCTTCAAGATCGAATCTCTCTTGTCATTCGCTGCACACCAGCCGATCCCGCCAAAAAAGCATCATCCGCCGGGCGATGGGCAAAAATCCCGTTCGTCACGACGCCCACCATTTGATTGATTAAAGCCTCAACAGGTCCTGGTTCATTCAGCCGCAACCCGTGAACGTCCAAAACAACATTACCGTTGTCCGTGATAACGCCCTCACGCCAGACCGGCGTGCCACCCAAATCCGCTAACAGGCGGGCGACATGGCTCCGGGCGATTGGAATGACCTCAACGGGGAGCGGAAATGCGCCCAGCTCCGATACCCGCTTAGACTGGTCTGCTATGCAGATAAAGTGCTCTGATGCACCCGCAATGATCTTCTCCCGGGTGAGTGCCGCACCGCCGCCTTTAATCATTTCCAGTGCACCGTTAATTTCGTCAGCACCGTCCACATAGACATCCAGTGGCCCGCTGGCATTCAGATCAGAAACGGGGATATCCAGCTCCGCCAGTAGGGCGGCGGATCGCTCGGAACTGGCGACCGTCACCTCTATGCGATCTTTTATTTCCGGCAGCATCTTGATGAAGCACTCGGCAGTGGAGCCTGTTCCGATCCCTAGGGCAATCTCCTTGTCGTAACGATCTTTTATCGCGTCAACAGCCGCTCTGGCCGCCAACTCTTTAAGTGCCGATTGATCCATCACCATTCCTAGTCTGACTGAGTCACCGCCAGAGTATAACGGTGGTGCGAGGAAAACCGGCCGCTAAATCAGGGTTGGCGCTGACCCGGGCCATGCCACTGAGCCCCGACATCAGCAGGCGGTGATCGCACTATCCTTCTTAACCTGAAGGTACCGCGCTTTTTTTGGAAAAAACCGCGAAGAAGCAACCATCAAAATATTTTGATGCATAACCAGACCGCTGGTAAGATTCGCGCCCTATGGCTATACCGAATACTGTTATTCCGCTTAACCGACCCTGTGATGAGGCAGCGCTTTCGATCGTCTTCAAAGCGGCCGGGGACGAGCTTAGACTGCAAATTCTGCGAGTGATGACCCAGGACTCATACGGCGTATCAGAGCTTTGCGACATCTTCGGCATCAAACAGAGCGCCTTGAGCCATCATCTACGAATCCTGTTAGAAGCGAATCTGTTAAGCCGCAGGAAAGAAGGTACCAATACATTCTATCGGCGGGCTCTACCCAATGGTCGCATTGCTTCGCTCCACCAGCAGCTTCTAGATCAAATCGATATGGACCCCATACCAGCCCCCATCGCACGAGGGGTGGAGCGGATCCAACATCAGCGAGAAAACAATTCCGTCGCTTTTTTCCGGGGCAACGCGGGTCGATTTAGAGAGCACCAGGAACTCATGGCGCCCTGGGCTGACTACAGTGAGACCACGGTGCAACTGCTTGACCGACTCGACAAAAAACCCCTCAACACAATCGTCGAAATTGGCGTGGGCGAGGGATGGTTGCTTCCCGCGCTGCGTCAGCGAGCATCTTCGGTAATCGCACTAGACCTGTCTGGCAAAATGCTTGATTTGGCCCGGGACCACACCGCACATCTGACGGATATTCAATTCGTGCACGGTAGCACCGACACGCTGCTACAGAGCAATTTGCGCGCAGACGCGGTCATCGCCAATATGGTGCTTCACCACACCCCGGATCCCCAGCGCGTCTTGAGCGAGGCCGCCGCGCTGCTCGCTCCGGGTGGCTCGTTCATCATCAGTGAGCTCTGCGCTCACGATCAGGCTTGGGCGAGAGAGCATTGCGGTGATCTCTGGCTGGGCTTCACATCAGAGCAGCTTCAAGACTGGGCAAGTCATGCCGATCTCGAGCCCAGCGCCAGTGTCTTTTTAGCACAACGCAATGGCTTCCAAATTCAAATACAGCACTTCAAACGCTACTAAGTTAACTATCAGGAAACCCAGTATGAGCGACTACTCTCTTTTCACTTCGGAATCGGTATCGGAAGGTCACCCCGACAAGATGTCGGATCAGATCTCCGATGCCATTCTCGATACTTATCTGGCCAAGGACCCCGACGCCCGCGTAGCGGTTGAGACACTGGTCAAGACCGGTATGGTCGTGGTGGCGGGGGAAGTCACTACCTCTGCCGCGGTCACCACGGGCGAACTGGAAGAGGTCATCCGACAGACGGTGCTTGATATCGGCTTTGACTCTTCCGATGTTTGTTTTGATGGCAACACCTGCGCCGTTATTAACGCCATAGGGCAACAATCAGCAGACATTGCTTTGGGTACACACGAGGCAGATGAAGCGAACCAAGGCGCAGGCGATCAGGGGCTGATGTTTGGTTTCGCTTCAGACGAAACCGACGTCCTCATGCCGGCGCCGATACACTATTCCCACCGGCTGGTGGAGAAACAGGCCGAACTCCGCAAGTCGGGCGCCCTTCCCTGGTTACGGCCCGATGCAAAGAGCCAGATTACGCTGCGCTACGCCGCAGACGGCAAGCCCGAACGCGTCGAGGCGGTGGTGCTCTCCACTCAGCACGCGCCCGATATTTCGCAGGATGACTTGCGCGAAGCGGTGCGAAAAGAAATTGTTGAAGCGACGCTGCCGGCAGAATGGCTCCATGCTGACACGTTATTCCACATCAACCCCACGGGTAATTTTGTAATCGGCGGCCCACAAGGCGACTGTGGCCTGACAGGACGAAAGATTATTGTTGATACCTATGGTGGTATGGCGCGCCATGGAGGTGGGGCTTTCTCAGGCAAAGACCCCTCCAAGGTCGATCGCTCCGCGGCCTATGCAGGTCGATACGTCGCTAAAAATATTGTCGCGGCGGGTCTGGCCCGCCGCTGTGAGGTTCAGGTGTCCTACGCTATTGGCGTCGCGGAACCCACCTCAATTTCAGTCAACACCTTCGGCACAGCAGCACTTGCCGACGATGCGATCGTTGCGCTGATTCGCGAGCACTTTGATCTGCGCCCAAAAGGTCTTATCAATATGCTCGATCTGAAACGACCGATTTACCGTACTACCGCCGCGTACGGCCACTTTGGTCGTTCGGGTGACAGCTTTACCTGGGAGCGCACCGACAGGGCCGAAACCCTCCGCGCGGCCGCCGGGCTTTAACCCTCAAACTCCAAGAGAGACCACATTATGAACACTGCTGTTGAACAAAGCGTTTTTGCCGACTACAAAGTCGCGGACATTCATCTGGCCGATTGGGGCCGACGGGAACTAGAGATCGCAGAGAGCGAGATGCCTGCGCTGATAGCGCTGCGAGAGCAATACCGAGAGGCGCAGCCGCTAGCGGGTGCAAAAATTCTTGGTTGCATCCATATGACAATCCAGACCGGTGTGCTGATCGAAACCCTGGTAGCGCTGGGCGCGGAGGTGCGCTGGTCTTCATGCAATATTTTCTCGACTCAGGATCACGCCGCAGCGGCCATCGCCGCAGCAGGCATCCCCGTCTTTGCCTGGAAAGGCGAGACAGAAGAAGAGTATGAGTGGTGTATTGAGCAGACCATTCTCGAGGACGGTAAGCCTTGGGACGCCAATATGGTGCTCGATGATGGTGGCGACCTGACCGCAATGCTACACGAGCAGTATCCCGAGATGCTCGAACGCATACACGGCATTACGGAAGAAACCACTACAGGCGTGCATCGCCTCTACGACATGCTCGCCAACGGCGAATTAAAAGTGCCTGCAATTAACGTCAACGACGCGGTGACTAAATCCAAAAACGACAACAAATACGGCTGTCGACACAGTTTGAACGACGCTATCAAGCGGGGGCTCGACCATCTGTTGGCAGGAAAGCGGGCGCTGGTGATTGGCTATGGCGATGTCGGAAAGGGGTCCGCTCAGTCTCTGCGACAAGAAGGCATGATCGTGCGTGTCACCGAATGCGATCCAATCTGTGCCATGCAGGCCTGTATGGATGGCTTCGAAGTCGTCTCGCCATTTATCGACGGTGTGGACGACGGCTCTGACAACTGCATCAATGCAGATCTGTTGGGCACCACCGATATGCTGGTCACCGCCACGGGTAATTTCAATGTTTGCTCAGCACCCATGCTGCGGGCGCTGAAGTGCAGCGCCGTGGTATGCAATATCGGACACTTCGATAACGAGATTGATACCGCTTACATGCGCGCCGAGTGGCAGTGGGAAGAGATCAAACCCCAAGTCCACAAAGTGGTCCGGGATGCCGCTACCAACGATCACTTACTGCTACTCTCGGAAGGTCGTCTGGTGAACCTGGGCAATGCGACCGGGCATCCCTCGCGCATCATGGATGGCTCGTTCGCCAATCAGGTATTGGCGCAGATCCACCTGTATGAGAAACGATTTGCCGACCTGTCCGGCGACGCCCGCCAGGACGCGATCACGGTCGAGGTACTTCCCAAGCAACTCGACGAGCAGGTCGCCGCGTTCATGGTGGAGGGTTTTGGTGGTGTGATGACCAAGCTGACGCCCAAGCAGGCGGACTATATTGGAGTGGGTGCCGACGGCCCCTTCAAAACCGACAGCTATAAGTATTGAGGCTTTTGCAGACGGTTGCGTATCACTCGACTTTACACTGACCAACCCCTCGCGTCGGGCGCCCGGGTACTGCTGGAAGGTAGCGCTGCAAAGCACCTTGGGCGTGTGCTTCGGGCCCGGGTCGGCGATACCGTCAGGTTGTTCAATGGCGACGGTCACGAGTTCACAGCGGCGGTCGCCGACATCGACAAACAGGCTGTATCACTGCAAGTAGGAACGGCCTCCACGCCCGATACAGAGTCACGGGTCTATACCATGCTGGGCCTTTGTCTGAGCAAAGGTGATCGATTTGACTGGGCCATACAAAAAGCCACCGAGCTGGGTATTGGTGCTATCGCGCCCCTCTATAGTGAACGCGTCGACTTCACTATCCCTGCAGATCGGATGGAAAAGCGCGTCGCGCACTGGCAGCAAGTGGTCATCAGCGCCTGTGAGCAATGCGGGCGAGTCAAGGTGCCCTCTGTTGCAACGCCGCAGGCACTGGAAACATGGATCGGAGCGGCGGCGGCGGACCAAAAATGGGTGTTGCATTGTGCCGATGCTGACACGCGTGTACCCCAGGCAGTTCCTGCGCGAGTGGCGCTTCTGATTGGCCCCGAGGGGGGTCTAGCCGATGAGGAAATAACCGCCGCTCGGGGGCATGGTTTTGACTTGTTGCCGCTGGGTCCACGAGTGCTGCGCACCGAAACCGCGCCGGTGGTGGCGCTGTCAGCGCTGGGCGCACACTGGGGGGAAATCCCGCTTTAGCAGAGGCTGTTGACGGACTTCAGACGCAACAATCAGCGATCGGACTGCTTATCATGTTGCGCTCGGACCCACTCGAGCCAAGTCGCGGCGGCGTTGAGGTAGTGACTGGTGCGCGGAGAGTGAAACATTTCAAAAGCATGCTGAGCGCGCGGCAACTCTGCATACACTACCGGAGCGGTCGCGAGGGGACTGAATTCTGCGACGAAACGCCGCACCTCCTCGACCCAGACCAGAGAATCATGAGTGCCTTGCACAATGCAGAAAGGGGGAGCGCCCTGTGCAACGCCAGTACGATGAATCCAGGAAATGGGCGATCCGTCTTCAAAGACCTCCGGGGCCGCCTCGCGAGTCTTTTGAATAATGCGGCGAGTAATGAAGCCATCCATGCGGTCCTGCTGGCGAATGCCATGGCGGTTAGTGAAGTCCACCACCGGATACAACGCCAATACACCCTGAACCGCTGTATCGCCGCCCTCAAAGCCCTCTTGCCAGTCTGGATGACCGGGAGAGAGTCCCGCGAGCAGCGACAGGTGCCCCCCGGCTGAGCCGCCAGTGATCACCACAAAATCCGGATCACCGCCATACTCTTTGATATTTGCTTTGACCCAGGAGATGGCTTTTTTGACATCAATGATCTGAGCCGGATACGCGTTTTTGGGTGCGAGACGATAATTGATAGACACTGCAACCCATCCCATTTCAACCATTCGATGCAATAACGGCTGCGCCTGCTCGGACTTATGTCCCATCATCCAAGCGCCACCGTGGACCTGAAGCAAAACAGGCCGCCGTTCGCTTTTCGTTGCCGGAAGATACACGTCCAGCAGTCCCCGTTTACCGGTCGTGGAGTAACTCAGATTCCGCACATAGCGAACGCCTGGACGTCGAAAGCGAAATGGCCATAACCACTCACGACTGAGGATCTGGTGCTCAAGCCTGACACGTCGTGCCTCAGGAATTTGAGTCAAAAAATTCGGGCCCAGCGCGACCCGCAGCGATCGGCTGAACGCCACCCCGGCATCGAATCCATCCCTAAGCGCCCCTGCCAAAAGCGCCCAGGTAGCCAAAAAGGCTGACAGCCCCCATGCGAACCCCGGGGTGTCTGTGCCGATGAATACCACCCACAGCGCAACAAAGGCCGCCTGAATACCAACACACCAAATCGCCAACTCGCCAGTTATCCAGCCGCAGAGAAACCAGAGCCAGACTGCCCAGCCGATGCGCCGAACCTGCAGTACCGCCGAGACCGCAGAGAACAAACTCAGGCAGGCGACGACAACAAAAAGGTGCTCCATAGCGTGTTCCAAAAAGTCCCAAAATACCCTGCTTTTCGGGCGGGAGAAGGTTGCGAGGATTCGCTGTGGATCGCAAGATATCAGGCCCTTCCCCGAAAGGACCACGACATGAGCCTCAAGCTCGGTGTAGTGATGGACCCCATTGGATCGATCCACTACAAAAAAGATACCACGCTAGCGCTGCTCTGGGCGGCGCAGGACCGCGGTTGGTCATTATTTTACATCGAGCCCGATGGGCTGTATCTCGATGGCAAGAGCCCCATGGCAACAGGCCAAGGACTCACTGTCCATCGGGATCCGGAGCACTGGTACGACCTCGCAGAGACGGCCGCAATACCGCTCGCTGAGTGTGATGTGCTGTTGATGCGAAAAGACCCGCCCTTCGATATGGAGTACATCTACGCCACCTACCTACTGGAGCGTGCCGAACAGCAGGGTGCGCTAGTCGTTAACCGATGCCAGAGTCTCAGAGATTGCAATGAGAAACTGTTTGCCACTGAGTTCCCTGATTGCTGCCCGCCACTTCTGGTCAGCCGGAACATGACCAACCTGAGGTCATTTCATGCGCAATACGGGGACGTCATATTCAAACCTCTGGATGGGATGGGCGGCAGTGCGATTTTTCGCGCACGGCAAGACGATCCCAATGTCAGTGTGATTTTGGAAACACTGACCCAGTCTGGTAACCAGACCATCATGGCACAGCAGTACCTGCCAGCAATCAGCGACGGGGACAAACGCATTCTGATGATCAATGGCGAAGCCGTGCCCTGGTGTCTGGCCCGAGTGCCGCTGGCGGGAGAGAGTCGCGGCAACCTTGCGGCCGGAGGGTCAGGGCGGGTGCAGCCCCTGTCCGAGCGAGATCAATGGATTGCGGCGCAAATCGGGCCCACACTCAAAGCGAGAGGTCTGTATTTTGTGGGTCTCGACATCATCGGCGACTACCTCACGGAAATTAACGTAACCAGCCCTACCTGCCTCCGGGAGATCGAAGCAGAATCGGGGCTCGACATTGCTGGGCAGCTGCTCGACAGCCTCCCTGTGGGAGGTTCGGCATCCTGAGCCGCTCTCCACCTATGGCCCAGATAGGCACCCCCACAGGCTTACCACCGGCATTCGTCTTGTCGCTTGGCCTGCATTTAGTGGTGATCTTTGGATTTCTCATCTCGCCTGCTGGAGACTCTGCGGTGCAGGTGGCTAATCGCGCTGTCACCGTGTTGCTTGCACCGGCGCAGCAGGCACCGAGGCGGGCGTTGGCCGATGCCGCAGCGAATCAGCTGGGCTACGACCCAGGACGTCTGCCAGACAGGCCACCGAATCGGCCCTCCGAGCTGCCAACGCTGACCACTGCCTCTGCATCCGTCAGCACACGGCAGACCGGACTGATTATGACCTCGCAGGCCGCTCGTCCTGTCAGCCCAACAGTAGCCGCGCAGGCGGCACTGGACGCGGAGTACCTGCGGCAGTGGCAAAGCGGTATAGAGCGCTTTGGCAACGCCTACTATCGCGGTCTCGCGCTGCGACACGGCGGTGGTGATGTGCGGCTTCGCGTCACGGTCCGCGCCGATGGCAGACTACTCAGGATTGATCTGCTGAGTAGCTCTGGTACCGATGCCCTCGATCGCGCCGCCATTGATACGGTAGAAAAGCTGGCGCCTTTCGCCCCCTTCCCAGCCGCATTGGCGAGCGCGAAACAAGAGCTCGCCATTGTCCGCACCTGGCAGTTCCGGCGCTGACCGGCCACAAAAAATGCCCACCGAAATCAGCAACCGTTCCGACAGCCCGCCCTCGCTCCGCGGCCACTTCTTGATTGCCACACCTGTCATCGGCAGCGGTTTTTTTAATCGCTCACTCACCTACCTGTGTGATCACAACACAGAAGGGGCGATGGGTATTGTCGTCAATCAAAGTCTTAAGATCGGCCTATCGGATATGCTGGCCCATCTCGATATTGAGGCCATCCCAGAATGCCCCGACACGCCCATCCTTGCTGGCGGGCCCGTAGCGACGGACCACGGCTTCGTTTTGCACCGTGGCGATCCCGGCTGGGAAGGCAGTCAAGCTGTGACCGAAGCAGTCAGTCTCACCGGGTCCCGAGATATACTCTGTGCCATCGCAGCGGGTGACGGCCCAACAGATTATTTAGTGGCGCTGGGCTATGCGGGTTGGGCTGCAGGCCAGCTGGAAGCGGAGATGGCGGAAAATAGTTGGCTCACTGTCCCGGCACACCTCGACGTTCTATTCGCCAGCGCTATTGAAGATCGGCTAGCCGCGGCAGGGCGGCAGCTGGGTATCGATGTCGACCTTTTGAGCGCTGAGGCAGGTCACGCCTGATTATGACCAACCACGAAACGGTTATCGCAATAGATTACGGCCTTCGCAACATGGGCGTAGCAGTGGGCAACACCCTTTCCTCCACGGCACAGCCCCTGGCGGTGGTCGGCGCTCGAGACGGGGTGCCGGAATGGGAAGCGCTAGCCGCCCTGATAGCTGAATGGAAGCCAGCTCGGGTGATCGTGGGTCACCCGATCAATATGGATGGCTCCGAAAGTGAGCTCAGCCAACGAGCGGCCAAATTTGCCCGTCAGGTAGGCGGCCGATTCAACCTGCCGGTGACGCTGGTGGATGAGCGACTATCGAGTCGAGAAGCAAAGTCCAATGCGCTGGCTGCGGGGCACCGGGGCGATTTTGCGGCAGACCCTATCGACGATCAGGCTGCGGCCATCATTCTCGCAACCTGGCTCAACGACCGGTAGCCCTCAAGCAGTAATGCTGTCTGGCTGCCGCGCTTTCTCGCGCGCTTCCTCTGTTGTGATAACGCGCTTCTCGACCAAAGTCTGCAGACACTGGTCCATCGTTTGCATGCCAATGGCCTGGCCCGTCTGGATGGCCGAGTACATTTGTGCCACCTTGTCCTCGCGAATAAGATTTCGGATCGCCGACGTCCCGCGCATGATCTCGTGAGCAGCAACCCGACCCCCGCTCTTTTTCTTCAGAAGCGTCTGTGAGATGACGGCCTGCAGTGACTCGGATAGCATCGAGCGCACCATGGCTTTCTCTGCCGCCGGGAACACATCGATCACCCGGTCGATCGTCTTGGCCGCAGAGGTGGTGTGAAGCGTGCCAAAAACAAGATGCCCCGTCTCTGCAGCGGTCAAGGCAAGACGGATGGTCTCGAGATCCCGCATCTCGCCCACCAGAATAATGTCGGGATCCTCGCGCAAAGCGGAGCGCAATGCTTCAGAGAAGCCCAGCGTATCGCGGTGGACCTCCCGCTGACTCACGAGGCACCGCTTACTCTCGTGGACAAACTCAATGGGGTCCTCAATCGTGAGGATATGGTCGTACCGGTTGTCGTTGACGAAGTCGATCATCGCCGCGAGGGTCGTCGATTTACCCGAGCCAGTCGGTCCGGTCACCAAAACCAGACCCCGGGGTAACATGGAGATATCTCGGAATACCTGTCCCATGCCGAGCTGATCCATCGACAGCACCTCAGAAGGAATCGTTCGGAATACCGCTGCCGCGCCCCGATTCTGATTAAAGGCGTTGACTCGGAAGCGCGCCACACCGGGCACTTCGAATGAAAAATCAGTCTCGAGAAACTCCTCGAAGTCCTTGCGCTGCCGGTCATTCATGATGTCATAGACCAACGCCTGCACTTCGGCATGATCCTGAGCCGGGACGTTGACCCGTCGCACGTCGCCATCTACCCGTATCATGGGCGGCAGGCCTGCAGAGAGGTGGAGGTCGGAAGCGCCCTGCTGGACGCTGAAAGCGAGTAGTTCAGTGATATCCATGTCACAGTCTCCGCGGTTGTCGGGCTAGCACATAGTGGATCAACTTCCTTATGATGCCACCATGATGCCGACAGAACTTGAACGTAATATATCAGAAGTCGATCACCGAATTCGGGCGGCTGAGCGCGCTGCGGGGCGATCGTCGGAGTCGGTTGCCTTGCTCGCGGTGAGCAAAACCAAGCCTTCGGAAGTCATTCGGCAAGCCCATCGGCTGGGTCTCACGGCATTTGGTGAAAATTACGCACAGGAAATGGCGGAAAAGGCCGCCGCACTCGCTGACCTTCCCCTTTGCTGGCACTTCATTGGCCCAATACAAAGCAACAAAACCGCGCTGATTGCCGAAGTCAGTGACTGGGTCCACAGCCTTGACCGACTCAAAGTAGCGCGACGGCTTAGCGAGCAACGACCGACCGAGAAAGGACTCTTGAATGTGCTGATACAGGTAAAAACATCGGACGAAGACAGCAAATCGGGCGTACTACCGGAGGCAGTGCCCGACCTCGTCGCGGCCATCACCGAACTCCCTGGCCTGGCTCTGCGCGGACTGATGACCATCCCCGCACCGGCTAACAACCCCACCCTGCAGCGCGGGCCCTTTCGGCAACTCCGCGAACTGATGGATCAGATGTCAGTCTCCCTGCCTCAGCTGGACACCCTATCAATGGGCATGTCAGCGGATCTGGAAGCGGCGGTCGCCGAAGGCGCGCATATGGTACGAGTTGGCACAGATATTTTTGGCGCGCGGTATAATCAGGTTCGTTCGTGACGGACAAGCGCCATTCCATGTCAGCAAAATTGGCACCTCAAATCGCCTTTCTGGGTGCGGGCAATATGGCCAGCGCCATGATCAGCGGTCTCATCACCGAAGGCTTCTCGCCCAGCCAGCTGCGCGCCAGCGACCCCAGCGAGGCCGCTTTGGCGCGTCTGCAGGAGTGCGGCCTCACCCGCTTGGGCACCGCCCCTGATGAGATATTCGAAGGCGCTGATCTGGTGGTGGCGGCCGTCAAACCACAAATCATTCCCGGCGCGTTAGCGTCGATAAAAGGGCAGCTGGGTCCCGATTCCGCGCTGCTCTCAATTGCCGCCGGTATTCCTATTGCTTCACTACAGTCCCATGTGGGCCCAGACGTATCAGTGATTCGCTGCATGCCCAATACTCCCGCCATGATCGGTTTAGGTGCCAGCGCATTATTTGCGGCAGACACCGTCAGCGCGCCCCAGCGGGCATTGGCAGAGCAGGTCACGAATGCAGCGGGCACAACAGTCTGGGTGGCTAGCGAGGCGCTCCTTGACACCGTCACCGCCGTATCCGGAAGTGGCCCCGCGTACTTTTTTGCGCTCATTGAGGCCATCGCCCGAGCCGGGACTGAGCTGGGTTTGGACGAGGATGTATCCATGGCGCTGACTATTCAGACAGCCCTGGGTGCTGCGGCGCTTGCCCAACAATCTAGCGAGGGTGTCGCCACGCTTCGAGAGAACGTCACGAGCCCCGGCGGCACCACGGAACAGGCACTGCAGTCGCTCCAAAACAGTCAATTTGATGCCGTTGTCGCGGAAGCGGTTCGCCAATGTGCGGCTCGCGCCCGGACACTGGGGGAGGAATTCGGTTAATGGATGCCAGCACCGAAATATCGTTATATCTCATCAGAAATCTCGGTGCCCTGCTGTTGCTGGTGATTGTTATGCGAGGCATCCTCCACGCTTCGCGGGTAAATTTCTATAACCCTTTTTCGCAAATGATTGTGCGCCTCACCAACCCATTGCTGACGCCATTACGCAGTATTTTGCCGGCCAAGGGCCGAATAGATTGGGCGGTCATTGTGCTTGCTGTCTTGCTGCAATCACTGATTTTGGTCGGCATCGCCTTGGTGGCGGGTGAGCGTTGGGCGCTGCCTGGCATCGCAACGCTGGTGGCATGGGGTGCTATTGGTGTTGTCGCGCTATTGGTCAATCTCTACTTTTTCATTTTGATCGCCATGATCGTTGTCAGCTGGGTAGCACCGGGAAGCCGTCACCCCGCCATCGAGCTGGTCTGGCAGATTGCCGAACCGATCATGGCGCCGTGTCGCGCGCTACTCCCCAATATGGGAGGCATCGATTTTTCTCCGATACTGGTGTTTATCGGCATCAATGTAGTGCAGATCGGCTTGCGGCATGTGGCGCTCACCCTTGGCCTCCCCCCGGGCCTGGTGTTCGGACTCTAAGTAATGGCCGAGACCTTTCCCGCGGACAGTGTTGGCCTGGTCACGCCACAGGTCGCGCACTTTGACGACCCATTTACCTTCGCCAACGGTGCTGTACTCCAGAGCCATCAGCTGGTCTACGAGACCTATGGCGAATTAAACAGCGCGGGTGATAACGCCGTGCTTATTTGCCATGCATTGTCTGGATCACATCATGCGGCGGGTTTTCACTCTGCCGATGAGCGGCGTCCAGGATGGTGGGATTTGGCGATCGGCCCTGGAAAACCTATCGATACCAACCGTTTATTCGTCGTCTGCTCA
The DNA here is from genome assembly GCA_938085095.1 of uncultured Luminiphilus sp. Taxonomy (GTDB): domain Bacteria; phylum Pseudomonadota; class Gammaproteobacteria; order Pseudomonadales; family Halieaceae; genus Luminiphilus. The sequence continues at coordinate 15,431 of CALKEI010000044.1, forward strand.
AACAACCTCGGTTGTTGCGACGGTTCCTCGGGACCCAATACAACCAACCCTGGCACGGGAGAGCCCTGGGGTGGACAGTTTCCCCAACCTCAGGTTCAGGATTGGGTACGCAGTCAAAAGTTGCTCGCCGAACACCTCGGCCTATCAAAATGGGCGGCCGTTATTGGCGGCAGTCTGGGTGGTATGCAGGCTTTGCAATGGACCATCGACTTTCCCGATTGGGTCGGACATTGCGTCGCACTAGCCGCGGCACCGGGCCTTACCGCTCAGAACATCGCCTTCAATGAGATTGCCCGCCATGCGATTCTGTCCGACCCGGACTGGTGCGAGGGCGCTTATCTGTCAGAGGGCACCTTGCCTGCCCGCGGCGTAGCGCTCGCGAGGATGGTGGGGCACCTGACCTACATGTCAGCCGACGGAATGAGTGACCGTTTTGGCAGGGAGCTGCGCGAAGGCGGGTTCTCGCCAGAAGAGAATGCAGAGTGGGTGTTTCAGGTAGAGAGCTATTTGCGACACCAAGGAAGCCGTTTTTCCACGCAGTTTGATGCCAACACCTACGTGCTGATGACCCGCGCGCTAGATCTCTTTGACCTGACCGGCAGCCAAGACGGCGGTCTGGCAGCAGTGCTCTCGCGTGCACAAGCAGAGTTTCTGGTGGCCTCGTTCAGTTCCGACTGGCGGTTCCCACCGCAGCGGTCCATCGAGATCCGTGACGCACTGATGGCAGCGGGCAAACCGGTGACCTACGCCAACATCGAGACCGATAATGGACATGATGGTTTCCTGCTGCCCAACCCCCACTATGAGCAACTGCTGAAGGAATGGATGCGCAGGGTGGGCCCCTTATGAATCGTCTCGATCTCAAGACCGTACTCGGTTGGGTGCCCAAAGACAGCCGCGTGCTGGACCTCGGCTGCGGCGATGGCGCCTTTCTCGCTCGCCTACGCGATGAGCGAAATGTGATCGGTGTCGGGGTCGATATCGACCCCGTAAATCTCATTGCCGCAGTGAGTAAAGGTCTCGATGTGATTCAAGAAGACATCAATGACGGCCTGTATTGCTTCACGACCAACCGGTTTGATGTCGTCGTGCTGGCACACGCTCTGCAGGAGCTGACGCATCCGCATATAGCGCTGGAACGTATGGTCGACATTGGTGATGAAGCCATTGTGTCGTTTCCTAATTTTGGGCACTGGTTATGTCGCGCTCACCTGGGCTTCAAAGGCCGTATGCCCATGTCACGAGCGATGCCGCGTCACTGGTACAACACCCCCAACATTCACTTTTGTACGGTCAAGGATTTTGAGTCGCTGTGTTCAGATTTAAAAATCGACATCATCGAGCGGGCGACAATTGCTGGCGCCGCCCAAGGTCTTCTGGGGAGGTGGTTCCCCAACCTGTTTGCCACCAGCGCGATCTACCGTATTCGCCGCGCTGGCGGCTGATTGTCGCGCTGCTGGTCGGGTGCATAGCGTTCCCTGTCGTCGCCCAGCAGTCAACGCGCTACGACCAGTTCGAGCTGCACCACAGTATCGTTTACACCACGTTCTTGTCGCCCGAGGTGGCCGCTGAGTACGGCATCGCTCGAGGTGCCGACAAAGCGATTCTCACTTTGTCAGTGCGAGACGCGGATTCCGGGGACATTGCAGGGCGCCCTATGTCGATCGAGGGGCGGACCTGGGACCTGATCACAGGGGGGGCGATGCGGGTTAAAGAAATTCGGGAGGGTCGCGCCACGTATTACATCGTGCCCTTTGAGTTTTTGGATCGCGAATACCGTTTTTTTGAATTCACTTTTCAACCCGAGGGTGCGGAGAAGCCGTTTGAACACAAAATGAAAGTGCAACTCTGGCGCCAAGGCTAACCTATGGCTGAAACCAGTCTCCCCCCGTTGGTCCTTGCCAGTCATAACAAGGGGAAAATTCGGGAATTTCGAGCCGTTCTGGGCCACCAATGGCGCATTTGCCCACAGGAGGAGTGGGGGATCGCCGAGGTGCCTGAGACGGGCAGTACCTTTGTGGAAAACGCACTCATTAAGGCTCGCCATGCAAGTGCACAAGCCGGTTGTGCGGCACTTGCAGACGATTCGGGATTGGTCGTACCCGCCCTAGGCGGCGAGCCGGGGCTGCGCTCGGCGCGGTACTCGGGAGGGGATGATAAGGCCAATAACGCATTGCTGCTTGAAAATATGGCAGCGCTAGAGGGCGCCGACCGGCGGGCATTTTATATCGCCGTTGTGGTGTTCCTGCAACACGACAGTGACCCGACTCCGCTTATCGCCGAGGGTCGATGGCACGGACATATTGCCCATTCACCGCGTGGCGCGGATGGTTTTGGCTACGACCCTCTTTTCATACCGGAGGGTGGTAGCCAGCACGCAGCCGAGCTTCGACCTGAGGACAAAAACCGGATCAGCCACCGCGCCATTGCTGTCACGCTTTTGCTGGATCAGTTACGGGAATGATCGACCCCGGGATCGTCCCCTTATCGCTTTACGTTCACCTACCTTGGTGTACCCGCAAATGCCCCTACTGCGACTTCAATAGCCATGAAGGCTTCTCGCCAACCTTGCAACAACCTTATATCGAGGCACTGCTCAGCGACCTCGACAGCCAGCGAGACTGGCTGGCTGGCCGCGCCGTTGACTCAATTTTCATTGGGGGCGGCACGCCCAGCCTGTTCGAAAGCCGATGGATAGCAGACCTGCTCGAGGGGATCGCCAAGCGAGTATCCCTGCCAAATGAGGTCGAGATCACCCTGGAGAGTAATCCGGGGAGTGCGGAGAGTTCGCGCTTCCAAGACTATCGACTGGCGGGGGTCAATCGGCTCAGCATCGGCGTGCAAAGCTTCGATGACACGGCGCTGACAGCACTGGGGCGAATTCACTCTGGTGACGAGGCGCGTCGTGCCTTGGATCTGGCAGCCGCTGTTGGCTTCAGTCGCTGGAATATCGACTTAATGCACGGGCTCCCGGGACAGAATGCGGCGCTTGCCGAAGCCGACCTCGCTGAAGCGATTGACCGCAGTGCCGGACATATTTCTTGGTATCAGCTCACTATCGAGCGCAATACCCGCTTCTGGTCCATGCCGCCCATGCTCCCCGACGAGAGCACACTCGAGGCGATTCAGCTCCAGGGAGAAACGTGCCTCAGTGGGGCCGATCTATCGCAGTATGAAGTGTCTGCTTTCAGCCGGCTGGGTGAGGAGAGCCGACACAACCTGAACTATTGGGGGTTCGGTGATTACCTCGGGGTAGGCGCAGGCGCTCACGGTAAAGTCTCGCTCCATGATGGCGCCATTATTCGCAGCCAGCGGACTCGGGCCCCATTGGATTATCTGAAGGAAGCCGACTCGCCTTCCATGCCACCGCCACAGCATGTCGCGCTGGCACCAGAGGAAAAGACGGTGGAATTTGCGATGAATGCACTGCGCTTAAAATCAGGAGTGCCGATGCATCGCTTCGCCGAGCATACAGGCCTGCCGGTTGAGCAACTGGCCGCAGCGGCTACCACCGCTATCTCGCGCGGATGGATTGAGGACCCCAGCAGCGGGCAGTTCAGGACAACACCGCTGGGCTACCAGTTTTTAGACAGCGTGATCGAAACGTTTCTCTGAGCCCAACGACGCGGCACACAATGCCGCACGCTGAACTCAACGGTGACTGAGGTCACTGCCAATGGGAGAACTCAATAAAACAGGGTCCGGCGACATCAATTGCTGCGGCGATAAACCAAATCCTGAACCACATGTCCCAGCCTCTCGCCTCGGGCTTCAAATTTTGTGAGTGGTCGGTAATCCGGGCGTGGCACTCCTGCACCAGGTCTACCCCCCGCGTTGGTCAAGAGCGGCTCAGCGTCGAGCACGTCGAACATATGCTCGGCATAAGGCGCCCAGTCGGTGGCAAGATGCAGATATCCATCCGCTTTCAGCAGCGCCGCCAGTTCATGGACCAGTTCTGGCTGAATCAATCGGCGCTTGTGATGCCGCTTTTTATGCCATGGATCGGGGAAAAAGATATGAATGGCATCGAGGGAGTCAGGCGCGAGGCAGTGTTCCATCACCTCGACGGCGTCCTCGGCATAAACACGGAGATTGTCGATGCCGGCCCCCAGCAACTGGGACAACAATCGCCCGACACCAGGGCGATGAACTTCAATGCCCACAAACTGCGCAGTGGGGTCTGCATCGGCCATCTGCAACAAACTGTCACCCATACCAAAGCCCACTTCGACGATGCGGCGCCCGGCGAAACCAAAGGTCGCATCCCAATCCAGTGGGCCACTCTGCAGGTTGAGGCCGAACCGCGGAAAACCCTCCTGCCAGCCGCGTGCTTGTGCCGGCGTCATTCGTCCGGCACGCATCACGAAGCTGCGTATTCGATTTGTGAGCGGGCGCTCAGAGGATCCCACGGGAAAAGTCTAAGAGAACTGGTGGCGCTTTAAACGATGCTTACGCCACCATGGCGGTACGTAACTTTTTCAACGCATTGGCTTCTAGCTGCCGGATGCGCTCCGCCGATACCTGGTACTCGGCCGCCAACTCGTGGAGCGTGGATTTATCGTCAACCAGCCAACGACGCTCGAGAATGTCTCGGCTGCGATCATCAAGGTCCGTGAGTGCCAGCCGTAGTTTAGCTGCACTGTCCTCTGCAAAGTCCTCGGCCTCAACGAGCTGACTTGGATCCGCCTGCCCCTCGGTCAAAAAGTACTGGGGTGCTTGCCAGCCATCTTCATCATCGCTGTCGGCCGGCGCGTCGAAGGCGACATCACGGCTGGCCAGACGGCCCTCCATTCTGGTGACCTCGGCCTCATCAACGCCCAAATCAGCCGCAATGGCTCGAGTCTCTTCTGCCGACAACCACCCAAGGGATTTTTTTTGGCTCCGCAGATTAAAAAACAGCTTTCGCTGCGCCTTGGTGGTGGCGACTTTGACGATCCGCCAGTTGCGAAGAATGTACTCATGCATCTCCGCTTTAATCCAGTGCACAGCAAAAGACACCAGTCGGACACCCTTATTGGGATCGAACCGCTTTACCGCTTTCATCAAGCCGACGTTGCCTTCTTGAATCAAATCAGCCTCTGCTAATCCGTAACCCGAATAGCTACGAGCAATGTGCACAACAAATCGAAGGTGTGCCAGCACTAGCTCTCGAGCCGAGTCGACGCATTCCTCATAGAATAAGCGCTCTGCAAGTTCACTCTCACGCTCGGCGGATAACAGGGCAATACTGCTCACGGCCTGAATATAGGCGGGCAAATTAGCGCCGGGCGCCATATTCAGCACTGCGCTGTTGGGCAGGGCGAGTGCGCGCTGTGTCTCTGTCATGTCAATCGCCTCCACAAGGCTCATACCCGCTTATTTTAGCACTCTCCTCCCTAGAGTGCTAAACCTTGAAAAATACCGTTTTTCAGTGGGTTAGCGAGTTTCGAGCTGCCTGAAATAGCGCTCTGCTGCCGCCCAGGAGGCTAGCCAGCCGATAATGGCACCAGACAAAATGAGCGCCGATGGGTATTTGAAGCCCGGACTCTGTAGCTGTCCGGGACTGTCATACAGCAGGAACAGGGCATTGACCGGCCCTGTAAGCCAGACGCTCAGAGCCCACAGCATGAAGGCTGCCAGCACCCCACCCCCAGCGCCAAAATACAGTCCGGTATACAAAAAAGGTCGGCGCACAAAGGCAGGGGAGCCACCGATCACACGCACCACAAGGATTTCTTCCCTGCGGGCATCGATCGCCAGATGGAGCGTGTTGGCCAGCGCCAGAATGGCACCCAATATCATGGCTCCGCCCAGAGCGAGCACCCAGCGTTCACCCGCCACCAGCGTCTCACCAAGGCGCGCTACCCAGCGGGTGTCTGCCACCACTCGATTGACGTTAGGCAATGACTCAAGCTCGCCGATCAAGCGATTCAACGCTGAGTCGCTTACCGGCAACGCAGGCAGCACTCGCAGGGTGTGGGGAAGGGGATTTCGATCGAGCGACGCCAACAGTGTCGCCAGGCCTGTCTGCTCACCAAACTCCAAGAGCGCTTGTTCGCGACCCACCAGCCGCACCGTATCGACCCTCGCCCAACTCTCAATCTGACGCTGCACCGCCTCCGCACTCGTACGATTCACTTCTCTGTCCAGCATGACCGACAGCTGAGCTGAACCCGCCACATCCGGAACGATCGGCCGAAGGTTTTCGAGGGTCAGCAATAACGCGCTGGGGACTGCCAGTGAGATCGCAACCATTAGCCAAACCAGCCCCGTCGCAACGGGCCGTTGCAACAGCTTTCGCCAACTGTCATGAGCAGCAATCCGGTGTTGTGCTCGCCACACGGCAGCCCGGTTCCAGCGCTCTCCCGGTTGGCCTGTTGGTGAATTCATGGCGTCTCAGCGCCCGCAAGACGCCCCGAACTGAGCGTAATAATCCGGTGTCTAAGTTGCGATATCAGCGACAGGTCATGGGTGGCCACGAGCACCGTGACGCCCACCTGATTGAAAGCCTCAAACAAGGCCATAATTTCTGAAGACAGCTGAGGGTCGAGATTGCCGGTAGGCTCGTCGGCAATCAGAAACTCGGGTCTTGCGACCACAGCCCTCGCAATACCAACACGCTGCTGTTCGCCCCCCGATAAAGTAGCCGGGTTAGCGTACTCTTGAGCCAACAGCCCCACTTTATCGAGCGCCGCCCGAACCCGCCGAGCGCTATCTCTCGGCGAGAATCCCGCGATCACCAGGGGCAATGCGACATTGTCATGGACACTGCGATCAAACAGTAATCGGTGATCCTGAAAGACCACGCCGAAACGACGCCTGTAGCGAGGCACCCTGTGCGAACGAATCGCTCTCGTCAGCTCACCCTTGACGCGGATTTCGCCGCTGCTCGGTCGATCGAGCAGTAGCAAGAGTCGCAATAAAGTGCTCTTGCCCGCGCCAGAGTGGCCGGTAATAAAAGCCATCTCACCCTGATCAATAGTCAGATTGAGATGACGCAGTGCATCCAGGTCTCCGAATCGGCGGCTGACCCGCTCAAATTCAATCACTGTTGAGACCCTTTAACGCTCGTCCAGCAGTGCATTCACAAAGTCCCGCGCGGAGAAATCCCGGAGGTCTTCGGGTTGCTCGCCCACACCGATAAAGCGAATCGGCCGCTTCAACTTGTGGGCAATGGCAAACAAAACACCGCCCCTAGCGGTACCATCCAGCTTGGTCACCGCAACCCCCGAAACGCCGACCGCCTGATCAAACTCCACAGCTTGCGACACCGCGTTCTGGCCCGTTCCCGCATCCAATACCAATAACGTTTCATGGGGCACTGTGTCGTCTTGTTTGCGCATGACACGAACCACTTTGCTGAGCTCATCCATGAGGTGAGACTTATTCTGCAGCCGCCCTGCCGTATCCGCGATCAAGACATCCACACCCCTCGCCTTCGCCGCTTCTAATGCATCAAACAGCACCGATGCGCTATCTGCGCCCGAATGCTGTGCAATCACAGGCACGTCATGACGATCGCCCCACGCCTGCAGTTGCTCCACGGCAGCCGCACGGAACGTGTCGCCGGCTGCCAACATCACACTGCGGCCCTCGCGCTTGAACCGATGTGCCAACTTGCCAATGGTGGTGGTTTTGCCGGCACCGTTTACACCCACAACCAGTATCACAAAAGGCTTATGCTGATTCAGGTTGAGCGCGTGCTCCTGATCTTCTAAGAGCTCAACCAATGTCTCCTTGAGCGACGACAGCACGGACTCCTCTGCCGATAACTCCTTCCGATCAAGGCGTTGGCGCAGCGATTCAAGCACCCGCTCGGTAGCCTCAAGCCCCAGGTCAGCCATGATCAGCTGCTCCTCGAGCGCCTCCAACAACTCGGGGTCCAGCTGCTTTTTGCCCAAGACGAGGCTGGCCAACCCCTCCGTAAACTGCCCCCGGCTGCGGCTGAGTCCGCTGCGCAACCGCCCGAAGAGGGTCGCTGAGCTCTCTGGCGGTGCTGCTTTCCCCGCAGGCGCCTGCAAACCCTCATCCGCACCCGCGGTCTCGCCTTCCGCAACCACCGATGCCTGCGCACTGTCAGGCGCCTCATTGGGATGCATGCCTTTGACACCTTCAGGTTGACTGTCGGGCTTGGCGCGGCGTTTGAATAGCTTCATGATCTGCTTGACTCGGTGTGGCGCATCAGGATGCGGGCGCGCCGTTAACTGACGGGCAGTCTAGCACCCCGGAAAGCAGGAACCAGTATGAGACGCGCTCCCAAAAAGGTGGCCTCGCAACTCCGAATCATTGGCGGGATATGGCGTGGCCGCAAGCTCCGATTTCCCGATCGGCCCGGACTGAGGCCTACAGGTGACCGGGTGCGCGAAACCCTTTTCAACTGGCTCGAACCGAACCTCGCAGGCGCGCATTGTCTGGACCTTTTCGCAGGATCAGGCGCACTGGGAATAGAGGCGCTGTCCCGTGGCGCAGCACGCTGTGACTTTGTCGATGCTGACCGTGAAGCACTTGCCGCTGTGGAACAGCACCTCAATACGCTAGATGCCAGCGACCGCAGCACCCTGCGATTCGGCACCGCAGCAGACTACCTCAGCGCAGCTCAAGGTGGCTGGGATATTGTTTTTGTGGACCCCCCCTTTGAGGCTCAACTCGGCGAGTCAGCGCTGCGGCAAATCGCCACCGGCGGTTATCTCAGTGAGAATAACCGTGTCTATTATGAAACCAGCTTGTCCCATCCCGAGCCCATCCCGGACAAGTTCTATGAGGTCGTGAGGGAAAAAACGGCTGGAGACGTCCGGTATCAACTCCTGACGCTGCGGCGCGCCTGATGGCTGAGTGGTTTGTTCGCTCCCCCAGACTTGTGTAGGCTCGAGCAAAGCACTGGAGGACCTATCACGTGTTAACCCATACCGTGGTGTACCCGGGGACTTTTGACCCTATCACCAATGGCCATATTGATCTCGTTGAGCGTGCCGCAAAACTGTTTGAGCGCGTGGTCGTAGCCGTGGCTACCAGCGAGAAAAAAACGCCCTTGTTTCCACTGGAAGCCCGAGTGGAACTGGCAGAGCAATGCTTACAGCACGTGCCGGCAGCCGAGGTTGTGCCCTTTAGCGGGCTGCTCATAGATTTTGTCTCAGCACAGGGCTCCCACTGCGTGCTCAGGGGCCTGCGCGCTGTTGCAGACTTCGAATACGAGTTTCAGCTAGCCAATATGAACCGCGCTATGAATCCCGAGTTTGAAAGCGTTTTTCTCACACCGAGTGCGGAGCTTTCTTACATCTCTTCATCATTGGTCAGAGAGATTGCAGGCCTGGGGGGGGATATCAGCGGCTTTGTCCCGCCGAACGTTGCCGCGGCACTGCAAAAACAGCTGGCCTAAGGGCGGCTCGGTGGACGCGGGGTGAGCATCTTATTGAAGATTATCGCTGACACCGCGGACACAGAATCGTGCTGCGTCCACCCTGTCGAATTTCTTTGAGTACGGCGCAGCACTCCCTGCAGGGCTGACCCTCGCGACCGTATACCCGAAGCTGCTGGGCAAAATAACCCGGCGATCCATCTCCCCCCACAAAATCTCTGAGCGTGGTGCCACCCTGCTCAATCGCATCACCGAGTACCTGCTTGATGGTGCCGGCCAATATTTCGTACCGCGCTTTGGCGATGCGGCCTGCTGCACGGGCAGGGTGAATGCCGGCCATAAACAGCGCCTCATTGGCGTAGATATTGCCCACTCCTACGACGACTTTACCGTCCATGATGAATTGCTTGACGGGAATGCGACGACGACGCGACCGCTCGTACAAATACGCCCCGGTAAAACTGCCGGAAAGCGGTTCCGGACCGAGATGGTCAAGAAGCGGATGCCGTGGCGACTGCAACCAGTGAAAGCTGCCAAACCGTCGAGGATCGTGATACCGAAGGCAGAGCGCGTTATCGAGCACGATATCGATGTGATCGTGAAAGAGCGGTGGCGTGTCGGCAGGCATAATTCGTAAACTTCCAGACATGCCAAGATGCACCATCAGCGTGCCGCGATCGGTTTCAAGAAGCAGATATTTCGCGCGGCGCCCCACTGATAAAAAACGCGCCCCGGAGAGCAGGTGATTTAATGTGCGGGGGACGGGCCAACGCAGCCGTGACTCTCTGACAATAACCTCGCGAACAGAGCGCTGCATGATGTGCGGGGCGATACCGCGACACGTGGTTTCGACTTCAGGCAGTTCTGGCATACAGGTCAGCGCGCAGTCGCGGCAGGGATTCACATCGCCAGTATCGGACCATAAAGTGAGCCGAGAGGCCAGCCGATCCGGGGATCATCGACAGAAATAAAAACCCCGGCAACAGGCCGGGGTTTTGGGAGCATCTGACCAAGCTTACTTAATCTTGGCCTCTTTATAGATAACATGCTTGCGGGCCACCGGATCGTACTTTTTCATCTCAAGCTTGTCGGGCATCGTGCGCTTATTTTTATCCGTGGTGTAAAAATGGCCTGTGCCAGCTGTTGAATTCATTCTGATCTTTTCACGCATCGTTCAATCCTCAGACTTTCTCGCCGCGGGCGCGGAGCTCTTCAAGTACCGTCTCGATACCCCGCTTGTCGATAATTCGCATGCCCTTGGACGAAACCCGCAATGACACAAAGCGCTTCTCCGATTCAACCCAGAAACGATGATTATGCAAATTGGGCAAGAACCGGCGCTTGGTGCGGTTCTTGGCGTGCGAGACATTATTTCCTGTCGCGGGTCGCTTACCCGTAACCTGACAGACACGTGACATGGGAATCCCCATCGACAGCTACAAAGGGCGCGTTTTATACCAGAGGGGCCGTGGCCGCGCAAGCGAGGCGGGGCTACGATAGTGCCAAGTGTGCAAAAACCCCTGCAAATGCTACGGTGCGGTCGAATTGCTATCGGGTATGAGGAGCTATGAGCCAGTTAAACCAGCGTCACATTCTGGTGGCGATCTCTGGCGGCATTGCAGCCTATAAGGGCGCAGAGCTGGTGCGACTGCTTAAAAAGCAGGGCGCAGTGGTGCGCGTGGTGCTCTCGAGAGGCGCCACAGAGTTTATTACTCCTCTCACCTTACAGGCACTTTCTGGCGAGCCAACGCACACAGAACTCCTAGATGAGGCTGCAGAGGCAGGCATGGGGCACATCGAGCTGGCCCGCTGGGCTGACCTCATGATCATTGCGCCAGCCACGGCAGATGTATTGGCCCGGCTGGCTCAGGGTAGAGCGGACGACCTGTTGACTACGGTTGCCCTCGCGACGCCCGCTCCCGTTGCGGTCGCGCCTGCCATGAACCAGCAAATGTGGGCTCATGCCGCCACACAGGAAAATGTGCAGCGGCTCACCTCCCGAAATATTCAGATCATTGGCCCCGACGCAGGGGAGCAGGCCTGCGGCGACGTTGGCCCAGGACGGCTTCTGGAGCCTGACGCGATCGTAGCAGCCCTGAACCAACGTTTTGAAAACCGCCAATTAGAGGGCAAGCGCGTCATCATTACGGCCGGTCCGACACAGGAAGCGATTGATCCCGTGAGGTACCTGAGCAATCACAGTTCAGGAAAAATGGGGTACGCACTGGCCGGCGCCTGTGCCGCAGCCGGTGCGCAAGTCGCGCTGATTTCGGGACCGGTGCAGTTGGAGCCACCCGACCGGGTCTCGCTGCACCCAGTAACCTCGGCCGAGGAAATGTGTGCAGCGGCGCTGAGCCTTGCTGAGGGTGCAGATCTATTCATCGGCGCAGCTGCCGTCGCGGATTACCGTCCTGAATCTCCTGCGTCGACCAAGCTGAAGAAACAAAGCGGGAATCCGCTCACCCTCACACTGGTAGAGAACCCCGACATCATTGCCCAGGTGGCACAACTATCCAACCGGCCTGCCCTTGTCGCCGGGTTCGCCGCCGAGACGACGTCGGTGCTCGTTCACGCCCGTGAGAAAAGAGTGCGCAAAGGTCTCGATATGATCATCGCCAATGACGTAGCAGACCCACATACCACGTTTGGATCGGAGCAGAATGCCGTGCACCTCATCACCGATGCGGGGGAGCGCAGTCTGCCGCTAGCCAGCAAGCGTGTTATCGCAGAGCAGATTATCAACGCGTTGGCAGCACAGTTACCGCGCTAACCCCGATCCATATCGTAGTGTGAATGTCAGCCTGATACCCGCTGTGCGCTGTGCGGCATCTTCACATTGCCTTTGCGCGTCTGCCGGCTCATGCTTTCGTCTGAACTCATGCTGGAACACACGTCATGTCACTCAATCAGGGTGAGGCTGGGAATTTTGCCCGGATCCTGACCGAATCACTGCCCTACATCCAACGGTTCACGGGCAAGACGTTCGTTATCAAATTTGGCGGCAACGCCATGACAGATTCCGATCTACAGGAGAGCTTTGCCCGCGATGTCGTGCTGATGAAGCTGGTGGGCATGAACCCGATTGTGGTCCATGGAGGCGGCCCGCAGATCGGACAGCTACTGGAACGCCTCAGTATTGAAACGGAATTCGTAGATGGTATGCGTGTCACGGATGAGCACACAATGGACGTGGTCGAAATGGTCTTGGGTGCTTCCGTCAATAAGGAAATTGTGGACAGCATCCATCGCAATGGCGGTCGCGCCATCGGTATCACCGGAAAAGACGGGCAACTGATTCAGGCAAGAAAACTGGCCGGCAATTGGGGCGCCGAGGGAGAAAAAGACATTGGTCAGGTAGGAGAAGTGGCCAGCATCGACACTGACATTCTCAATATGCTCAGTGACAGTGACTACATACCCGTGATCGCACCTGTCGCGGGGAGTGTCGATGGCCAGACCTACAACATCAATGCCGATCTTGTCGCAGGCAAGCTGGCCGAGGTGCTGCAGGCCGAAAAACTCATGCTGCTGACCAATGTAACAGGGCTGTTGGACGCGGAGGGCAACACTCTGACCGGCCTCGCTACCGATCAGGTTCAAGAGCTGATTCAAGCCGGCGTGATTCACGGTGGCATGCTGCCTAAAATACAGTGCGCGCTAGACGCGGTACAAAGTGGGGTAACCAGCGCGCATATTATCGACGGGCGAGTCGCCCATGCTGCGTTACTCGAAATTTTCTCTGATGAAGGTATTGGTACGCTGATTAGCAACCGCAACTGAGCGCTGTTTGCGCCACGCTGCATGTCTGATTAGCATCAGCGGATATTCGGGAAAATAGGAAGCCCATGCCCGACAGAGCCGTCGCGACAACCCAGCACCGCAAACAGCAGATTCTTGAGGCGCTGGCGAGGATGCTTGAGGAAGCACCCGACACCCGCATCACCACGGCGAAGTTGGCCGCTTCGGTCGGTGTTTCTGAGGCCGCACTGTATCGACACTTCCCCTCCAAGAGCAAAATGTTCGAAGCGCTCCTGAGTTTCGCGGAGGAGACGCTATTTGCGCGGATCGGGCGCCTTTCCGGCGAGCAGGTGGGAGCCCTAAGTCAGTGTCAGGGACTAGTGCGACTGTATCTCGAGTTTTGTGAACGTAATCCCGGCATCACACGTTTGCTGACTGGCAGAGCCCTCACCGGAGAGTCACATCGACTCCACCAACAGGTCGCACAACTCTACGAACGGCTTGAAACTCAGCTAAAGCAGTACTTGCGAGAAGCAGAATTGCGGGAGGGTCTGCGGACACGGTTACCGGTGGCCACCACCGCCAACCTGATCATGGCATCAGCAGAAGGCAGGGTGACCCAATTTTGCCGCAGCGATTTCCGGCGACGCCCCACAGAGGGCTGGGCCGATCAATGGGGCGTGTTGGCAGAAGGTCTGATGCAGCCCGTCTTGAGCGCCTCATCCTAGGGCGCGTCGGGTGCGGCACTCATCTGGCGCCGCAATAACACGATTTCTTCTAGCTGACTAAAGCGGGCAATGTCGCGACGGTAAGCCTCTGCCAATGCAGCAGCCTGCTGCTGCCTGCCTTGTGTGGCGTCATCGAGGCTCTGAATTTCAGCCTTTAGGGCAGCCACCGTATCGTGTCCGTACTGAGTGGCTTCTTCGTCAAGCTGTCCGCGCGCTGCCAGCGCGTCCTCATGGTGGGCAAGCTGTTGGGACAGCGTAGCCCGCTGGCTGTTAAGAATGGCAATACGAATGTCCAGCTCGCGCAGCGACCGATCACGAGCGGCCTCGATGTCCTGGGCTGAACTGTAGCGCCGCAGAAGAAAGGTATCTCGCTCCAGCTGCGCAGCTTCGGCCGCCGTTTCAGCCGCACGAGATCGCGCCGCTGCCGCGTCTTGCTCCAGCTCGATTGCGGTCTTAGCGGGGGGAACCACGCTGACAACCTGGCCGGACTCATTCAATATTTCGTATCCACTGCTCACATAAGCCGCCGGCATTGCCCAATCGACAACGGTCACACCCGCCTCGTTTTGGTAGCGATACAGCTGGGCAGATAACGCGTGAGACACCCACAACAGAAGCGCCAGCAGCGCTGCGACGCCGCATGGCCTAAACCACGCCATATTGTTCTCGGTATCGTTCCAGCGCCTCTCGGTAAGGTGCCATCTCGGGGTTGCTTTCAACCCACGCGATAATGTCATGGAGTGACACCACACTCACCACCTCAAGCCCCCAGTCTCGCTCGACCTGCTGCACAGCGGAGCGCTCGCCATCACCTCGCTCACACCGGTCGAGGCCAATCAGGACACCACTCCCCCGAGCACCTGCTTCATTGAGAATGGCCATCGATTCACGGATGGCCGTGCCCGCGGTCATCACATCGTCGACGACCACTACATCACCGGCGAGCGGCGCACCCACAATACTGCCTCCCTCGCCGTGCGTTTTGGCTTCCTTGCGATTGAAGGCAAAAGGCAGATCGATGCCGTATTCATCTGACATCGCCATGGCCGTAGTGGCCACCAGAGGAATGCCCTTGTAAGCGGGGCCAAAAAGCAAATCTATGGGCAGGCCCGACTCCCGCAGTGCGGCCGCGTAACAACGACCCAGCCGCGCGAGGGCCGCGCCGGTAGAGAATTTCCCCGCATTAAAAAAGTAGGGGCTGATCCGCCCTGACTTGAGTTCAAATTCTCCGAATTGCAGCACGTTGCATTCCAGTGCCAATTCGATGAACTCCTGACGGTAACCCCTTTCGCTGGTCTTCACACCTCACTCCCTGGCGTTTTTACGACATCCCTGCGACCAAAAGTCCTGAATTCAGGTCAGAGCAGAGTCTGGCCGCCTCGTTTACCCGTATCATATGGGAACCGAGCAACTAGGACTAGCAATGAGGGTCATCAGCCTCGTCGTTGAGGGGTTAGAGCGGGCAGCCAAAACAGAGTGCCTGACCTGGCTGTTTGCGCAGGACGCAGACATCATTTGCCTGCAGGATACCCGTTGCGCAGAGCACAGCCTCAAGGGGCAAAGCTTTTTTCCTGACCATTACCACCCCTACTTTCTGGACCATTACGATAATCCTACTAAGAACGGTGTGGCGATCTACTGTAAACGTCTTCCCAAAGCCATTATCTGGGGACTGGGGTTCGACGATTTCGACGCTCAGGGACTTTACATCCAAGCCGATTTCGAAGAAATCAGCGTGGGGTCGGTACTGGTGCCTTCCGGTGTTGAGGGGCCAAAGGCAATGGAAAACAAGCTGGATTTTCTCTCGAGGCTCAGCGGCCATCTTGAAAAAGTGCGTCACAAACGACGCGGCTACATCCTCTGCGGAGGCTGGGAGCTGATGGCGCATCACGCTGATGCCGAAGAAGCCGGTAACAGCAGTGCGCTCCCGGGACTGTCAGCAGCCGAGCGCGGCTGGATGCTGGACCTCTTCGATAGTGGCTATGCCGACGCCTACGCTCTGGCTGAAAACGAGCCGGGCACCTACACTTGGTGGCCAGACGGCGATGATGCCGGAGGCGTCCGCACTGACACACAAATCATTTCAGAGCTGCTGGTTAACTCTGTTGAGCGCGGTTACGTCTACGACGAGCAGGCCTTTTCTCATCATGCCCCTGTCGTCATTGACTATGATCTGAGTCTCTAACCAACGCTCAATGCCGCCCGCTGTGCTGCCGTAATGGCCGCGCTGGCAGATGACGCCAGCGTGAGTAACCCGGTCAGCTCGTCCTGAGTGAACGTGGCGCCTTCCGCAGTGCCCTGCACCTCGATCAACCCGCCGTCCTCGGTCATGACAACATTCATGTCGCTATCGGCTCTCGAGTCCTCGGCATAATCAAGATCCACTACGGGTAACCCTTTCCATACTCCAACCGACACCGCAGAAATCAGATGCCGGAGCGGGTCTGATTCCAAGTCGCCAGACCGCTGCAAACCATTGAGTGCATCGACCACCGCTACGCAGGCACCTGAAATGGCCGCCGTGCGGGTTCCACCGTCCGCCTGAATCACATCGCAGTCTACGATCAGCGTGCGCTCCCCCAGCAACTTTAAGTCCAGCGCCGCGCGCAACGACCGGCCAATCAACCGCTGGATTTCAACGGTCCTGCCGCTCTGCTTGCCGCGCGCCGCCTCACGATCCATGCGCGACCCGGTCGAGCGCGGCAACATTCCGTATTCGGCTGTCAGCCAACCCTCCCCTTTACCGCGCAAAAATCCGGGCACTCCGGCATTGATGCTCGCGGTGCAAATGACCTTAGTTTGTCCGAACGAAACCAGCACCGAACCCTCAGCATGGCAGGTATAACTTCGTTCAAAGTGAATGGGCCGCATTGCCTCAGGGGCGCGACCGCTAGGCCGTTCGGGTGTTGTCTCCATTACGGATCTCCTACTGTGGAAGGACAGTCAGCCCGGGTCACTGCTGTTACAATTAACGTCGTTTTTCGCGGGGGAATCACGGTGACTCAGAGCATGACGGGCTTTGCCCGCGGCAGTGTAACAACGGGGGCCCTGACGGTCACGGTGGAGTGCCGCTCCGTCAATAACCGCTATCTGGATCTTCAGTGTCGCATGCCCGATGCCTTGAGGAGCATCGAGAGCGCGCTGCGTGAACAAGCGGGTAAACACTTTTCGCGCGGTAAGCTTGAAATGCTGATTCGGCTGTCTCACAGCGGTTCGAATACCCCTGCCACCCTGAATCACGAGCGCCTCAGTGCACTGAAGTCATCGCTGGCCGAGGTAGAAACTGCGTTCCCCGACGCGCCAACGCCAGATTCTTTGGCGTTATTACTATCCCCAGGAGTGCTGGCCGAGGAAGAAACAGACCACGAGACACTCCACGCTGCGACCCTTGATGCCACCAAGGCGTGTTTTGAAGAACTTCACCAGCAGCGCCTGCAGGAAGGAGACAAGCTGGCGGCCATGATTCGACAACGCTCAGACAGTATGAACAGTCACCTCAAGGGCCTTCGTGAGCAACTTCCAGCACTGCAAACCGCTTATCGGCAGCGGTTACTTGACCGATTGAAGGAGCTCGATATCGAAGCTGACCCGATTCGGCTGGAAGAAGAAATCGTCTATATATTGCAGCGTGCAGATGTGGAGGAGGAAATGGATCGCCTGGACGCCCATCTCGGTGCGATCGAAACCGCTCTTGCCGGCCAAGCGCCCTGCGGAAGGCGGTTGGATTTTTTAATGCAGGAACTCAACCGCGAGGCCAATACGCTTGGCTCGAAATCCACAGCACTGAGCACAACCAATACCTCGGTGGACTTCAAGGTGTTGATCGAACAGATGCGCGAACAGATTCAAAATATTGAGTAGGTATCGAGTGTGAATCCAATAAGAGGACAACTGCTGATTATTTCTGCACCCAGTGGCGCGGGGAAAACGTCTCTCATCAAAGCGCTGGTGGAGCAGGACAGTCGGGTTGAGGTGTCCGTCTCTCATACCACCCGGCCGAAGCGGCCCGGCGAAGCCGAAGGCATCAATTATTTTTTTGTCTCGCCCGAGACCTTTAACGAAATGCGGGACGCCGGGGCCTTTTTCGAGTCGGCTCAGGTATTCGGCCACTTTTATGGCACCAGCTTGGCCCAGCTCGAGTCGCGCCTGGCTGAAGGCGCAGATGTGATTTTGGAAATTGATTGGCAAGGAGCGCAGCAGGTGCAATCGCTTCTACCAGATAGCGCCTGGTTATTCATTTTGCCGCCTTCCATCGATGCGCTCAAAGCGCGGCTTCAGGCGAGAGGACAGGACGCAGATGACACCATCGATATCAGAATGAATGCCGCCCGAGAAGAAATGTCGCATTGGGAAGAGGCCAATTACCTGATTATCAATGACGATTTCGGCACCGCGCTTGGGGAATTACAAGCACTGGTTCGTACCCTGCGGCTGCGCACAGGGCAACAGCAGTCGACGCTCCACGACCTTATAGAAGGTCTGCTCGCCTGAGCGCCCCGTATAGGGCTTACAGTTCACGTCAAATTTACACTGTAAGGGCAGTGCAGAGCGCTTTCGTACGTTATACTGCGCGGCCGCAAAACGATGCGGTGAGGAATTAAGGAGACCACGCTGTCATGGCGAGAATTACTGTTGAAGACTGTCTGGACAATGTCGATAACCGCTTTGAGCTGGTCATGCTGGCGTCCAAGCGCGCGCGGCAGATGGCGACCGGCGGGCGCGACCCACTCGTTAACGACGAATCGGACAAGGCCACCGTCATCGCGCTGCGAGAAATTGCAGAGGGCTTAATCACCCCCGAAGTGCTCGCCCGCGAGAGCGAAATCGAAGCGGAAGAGGAATTGGCGGCCAGCTTCGAGACACCCATCCTCTAGTTCTGGAAACCGCTGGCGGTGGTAACAACAACACTCCAAGCGCTCAGCGGA
The DNA here is from genome assembly GCA_938085095.1 of uncultured Luminiphilus sp. Classification (GTDB taxonomy): domain Bacteria; phylum Pseudomonadota; class Gammaproteobacteria; order Pseudomonadales; family Halieaceae; genus Luminiphilus. The sequence continues at coordinate 34,156 of CALKEI010000044.1, forward strand.
TCCTTTCCCGGCATTAGCTCACGGCTGGGATCACGTCCCACCGCCCATTCATTACCCCTTGAAGGGCAGTTTGCTAACAGCTCGCTCGCCGCTTTTGAACAACTCATCGCCGACTACCTGCCGCTGGACCAGGCGCAGCAGGTCAGGCGTGCTTACTATTACTCCGAACAAGCCCACTACGGGCAGACCCGACGCAGCGGAGAGCCTTACGTCACTCACCCGCTCGCAGTGGCGAGTATTCTTGCGCGCATGCACATGGATGCGCAAAGCCTCATGGCGGCTCTTCTGCATGATGTCATTGAAGACACTGGCGTCAACAAAGAAGACATTGGCGCCCAGTTTGGTGACGAGGTTGCTGAGCTGGTTGACGGTGTCAGTAAGCTGACGCACGTCGAATTTGATTCGGTCGAGCTCAGGCAGGCAGAAAACTTCCAAAAAATGACGCTGGCGATGGCCAAGGATATCCGGGTCATACTCGTTAAGCTGGCAGACCGTTTGCACAACATGCGGACGCTGGGAGTGCTGAACCGGGAAAAAATAAAACGGATCGCCGGTGAAACGCTCGATATTTACGCCCCTATTGCGATGCGCCTTGGCATGAATGAAGTGCGGATGGAATTCGAGGATCTCGGACTCAAGGCCCTCTACCCCATGCGCGCCAGGCGTTTGGAGGCGGCGCGGCGTTCCGCCAGCGGAAACCGCAAACAGCTGGTAGACCAAATTCGCGATCAGCTGGGTCAGACGCTCAGCCGGGAGGGATTGGGCGCGACCGTCGCCGGCAGAGAAAAGCACCTCTACAGTATCTATAACAAGATGAAAGCGAAGCGAAAATCCTTCTCGGAGGTCATGGATATTTTTGCGTTTCGCCTGATCGTCGACTCGGTTGACGACTGCTATCGGGCGCTGGGCATGGTGCACAGCCTCTATAAGCCGGTGCCGGGAGAATTCAAGGATTACATTGCCATCCCCAAGGCAAACGGCTATCAATCGCTGCATACCGTGCTGAAAGGGATGCACGGAGTGCCCATCGAAATTCAGATTCGCACCCATGAAATGGAGGATATGGCGAACAACGGCATTGCCGCCCACTGGCTTTATAAAACCGAGGAAACTGGCGCCAGCATGTCGCACACCCGGGCGCGGGAGTGGGTGCAGGGGCTGCTGGAGATGCAACAGCGCGCAGGGGATTCATTGGAGTTTATTGAAAACGTCAAAATCGACCTCTTCCCTGACGAGGTTTACGTCTTTACGCCCCGGGGCGATATTCTCGAGCTGCCTAAAGGGTCCTGCGCCATCGATTTTGCCTACGCCGTCCACAGCGACATCGGTAATCATTGTGTCGCAGCGCGGGTTTCCAACCAGCTGGTGCCCCTGTCGGAACCGCTGGAGAGTGGCGCAACCGTCGAGATCGTCACGTCCCCGACTGGTCGGCCCAGCCCCTCGTGGTTGAACTGGGTGGTGACGGCAAGAGCGCGAACGCACATACGACACTTTTTGAAAGACCAGCGTCGCGAAGATTCTCTCGCGTTGGGACGAAACCTCCTCGATCGAGCGCTGATGGCGCACGATACGCGGCTCAATGCCATCAATGAAGAAACGCTTGCGGCAGCCCTCAGCGCGCTGGGAAAGGCCGATATAGAAACACTGATGGTGGATGTGGCGCTGGGCAATACGCTGCCTAACATCGCCGTGGCGCATCTGACCAGTGCCAGTAACAACTCAGCGGTCAGCGGCGAGGCCGCGACCCTTGGCATCCGCGGTACCGAAGGTGTCGGCGTAACGTATGCGAAATGTTGCTGTCCCCTCCCTGGCGATCCGATCCAAGGGTACCTTGGTCAGGAAAAAGGATTAATGGTGCATCGTGACAACTGTCGGAACTTAATGGAAATGCGTGAGCAGCCTGACCGGCTAATTTCGCTGCACTGGGATGAAATGGTCGAGCGCAGCTATCCGGTGGGGCTCAGGGTGCAGGTCGAAAATCGGCGCGGCATGATTGCCGTCCTCGCAACGCGGCTCAGCGCGATCGGCCTCAATATTGAGCGCATTGCCACTCAGAACAAAGATGTTCAGTTCACCTTTGTCGATCTCGAGCTGCAGGTTAGTAGCAGAACCCATCTGGCGCGGGTCATGAAGCGATTGCGCAGCGTCGAGGGTGTACTCAAGGTGGTGCGCAGCGCAAGGCGGTGATGCGGTCTATCGCGCGCAGTATTATCGGTCGCCGTCGCTTTCTGCTAGGCCTTGCAGCCTTACTCAGTCCGTTATTCAATAAAGTGCCCTCTGCACACTCACGGGAGTTTGTTGTGTCCAACAGAGCCATTATCGCCACTCAATCAGCACCGCAAGCCATCGGGCCTTACTCGCAGGGCGTCAAGGTGGGAAACACTGTCTGGATATCGGGGCAAATACCGCTTGATCCGGTCTCTATGGAGATGGTGACGGCGGACATTACTGCCGAAGCAGAGCAAGTATTCAATAACCTCAGTGCGGTTGCAGAGGCGGCGGGCGGAACGTTGGATGACGCCGTCAAAATTAATATCTCATTGACGGACCTTGGAGACTTCGATGCCATCAATGCCGTGATGGCGGGCCATTTTAATGAACCCTATCCCGCAAGAGCCTGCGTTGAGGTCGCCGCTTTGCCCAAAGGTGCGCGCATCGAAGTCGAGGCGATTCTCGTCCTGTAAGCCGGAGCTGATCTACGCCTGTCCCGATACCGCCCGAGTATTCAGCGTGGCGGCATAGCCTTCACGCCACGAGGGGTAGGACAGCGTAAACCCGATCGACTCGAGGAGGGTACTTCGGCAGCGCCGGTTAGCGCGCGTCCGGGCGCTGCTCGTCTGCCTGACAATCGCCACGTCTAATTGCGTAGCCAGCCAATCTTCAACCTCATGAGTCGGGGTCGTATCGTGATCTGCTCCGATCAACGTCGGTGGCACCGATTGACCTCTTTGGTCACGAAGCAGGCAATGGACGATCAACCGTGACAGGTCGTCGCGATGAATGCGATTACCGTAATGGGCATCTGTTGCACCGCCCTCTCCTGACCGCACCCGCCGGATCAGCATTCCCTCAGGATCTCCGTAAACCCCGGCCGGCCGGATAATCGTTGCAGTGGCAGCACGGCGAATCGTCGCTTCTGCGGCCACCATGGCATGCGCTTGCGGCTCATCGAGATTCAATGGCGAATGCTCATCTACCCAGCCGCCATCCGACTCCTGATAAACACGGGTCGAGGAGATCCAGATCAACCGGCGGCAATGGCGCAACCAGCTCTGGGCAGCCAGTGACTGCGCGACGCGGGCAAAACCGGCATGATAGCCAGCAAGGTCGTAAGACTGCGGGGTGGGCGTGACCACGACGTAGTCAGGTTGGATGGGTGCCATCGCAGCAAAACTGTCGGGATCCGTTAGATCTAGCGCATAACATTCAAAGGTCTTCGGCAGGTGATTCGGATTTCGGCGCACGGCCGCAACGCACCAGTCCCTGTCGATCAGAGAGGCCCCAACGCGCACACCAATATCACCACAGCCGAGGATCAGCACCCGCATGGCTTCACGTCCTCATCAAAGAGTGGCTAAGATACCACCCTAGCACGAGACCTTTTCGCAACGGGATACGCTTGAGTCAAACCATTCTCCAGAAGCCCGTAACAATCCTCCGTGGAGTGGGCGACAAAATGGCCGCCCGGCTATCCGATATCGGCATCCGGTCGCTCGAGGATTTACTATTCCATTTTCCTCTGCGTTACCAAGACAGAACGCAGGTTACCCCCATCGGCGGACTACACGATCAAGTGGATGGATTGATCGAGGGCGAAATTCGCGCGGCCGCCGTTACGCTGGGCAGGCGACGCACCTTAGTAGTGAAGGTAGAAGACGGCAGCGGCCTACTTACCGTTCGCTTTTTTCATTTTCGACAGGCGCAGGTCTCGCAGTTCAAACAGGGCTCTCCGGTGCAGCTTTTTGGTACCCCTCGCCGCCTCGGTGGACAGCTTGAGATGATTCACCCGGAGTACCGGCTGGGCGAGGGCGGTAGTCTCTTGGAAACGGCGCTGACGCCCGTGTACCCCACTGTTAGTGGCCTCGGCCAGAGCACCTGGCGCAAGCTCTGCGGTCAGGCGTTAACCCTGCTCGGCAACAACCCGCCCGAGGATTTGCTAGCCAATCTGACGGAAGACCAGATCACTCTCCCCGAGGCCATTGGCTTTCTCCATAACCCGCCGCCCGCCGCGGCATTGAGTGAGATCCAGCAGGGTCATCACCCCGCCCAGATCCGGCTGGCCCGTGAGGAATTGATCGCCCACCAGCTGACCGTGCAGGGCGTGCGTGACACGGAGCGACAACATCGTGCTCCGTCTATCGCCGCCTCATCAGCTATCACGACAGCCTTTCTTGCCAGCCTTCCCTTCACGCCAACGGCAGCGCAAGAACGCGTTGCCCAGGAGCTGGCAGACGATATGTCCGCACAGCAACCCATGCTGCGGCTCGTCCAGGGCGATGTGGGCTCAGGAAAAACCCTTGTCGCCGCTCGGGCAGCGCTCGATACCGTGTCGGCCGGCTATCAGGTTGCCTTTATGGCGCCAACGGAGCTCCTAGCCGAGCAGCATTTTTCGAATTTACAGACTTGGTTCGCTCCGTTAGGACTCACTGTGACCTGGTTGAGTGGTCGCACCAAAGGCAAAGCTCGTCAAGCCGTTCTCGACCAGCTGGTAACGGGTGACGCTCGAATCGTGGTCGGCACACACGCCCTTTTTCAGCAGGATGTGCGGTTTGATCAACTGGGTCTCATCATTGTCGACGAGCAACACCGTTTTGGTGTTCATCAGCGTCTGGCGCTCGCCGACAAAGGAGTCCAAGATCAACGCCCTCATCAGCTTGCCCTGACCGCCACGCCCATTCCCCGTTCTTTGGCTATGGTCGCTTATGGCGATCTCGACTGCTCGATCATTGACGAACTGCCCCCCGGTCGGCAGCCGGTGACTACCACTTTGATCGATCACGCTCGCCGCGAAGCGGTGATTCGAAGAGTGGGTGTGGCCTGCAGTGAGGGCCGGCAGGCCTATTGGGTCTGCACTGCCATTGAGGAGAGTGACACGCTCGATATCGAGGCCGCCGAAGCAACGCGGGACGCGCTGAGCCATGCATTGACTGATATCTCTATTGGATTGGTGCACGGCAAGCTGAAGCCCACGGAGAAGGCAGCGGTCATGGAGGAGTTCAAGCGCGGCGACATACAGCTGCTGGTCGCGACCACAGTCATTGAAGTGGGTGTGGACGTGCCTAACGCCAGCCTGATGATTATCGACAATGCCGAGCGGCTGGGCCTCGCACAGCTGCATCAACTGAGAGGACGAGTCGGACGAGGGACCGTCGATAGCCACTGCTTGCTTCTGTTCCGCCAGCCTCTGTCCACCACCGCTCAACAACGGCTGAAAGTCATGCAAGATTCTCACGATGGCTTTGTCATCGCCGAGGCTGATCTGGAGATCCGGGGACCCGGAGAGCTGCTGGGAACGAGACAGACCGGCCTCGCTGAGTTCCGAGTGGCGCGGTTACCCGAACATGAGTCGCTGTTGATCGAAGCACAGACCCTAGCGGCTCGAATGTATCAAAGCGACCCAGAGAGAGCGCGCGGTCTGATGCAGCGCTGGTCTGGGGCCCGGGCTGATTTTGCCCGGGTTTGATGAACAGGTGTCGCATCCCCCCACACAGGCCGCTAGACTGTCAGCCCGCGTCACAAGAATCACACCCGTTGACTGAGTCACCCTCCTCGCTCAATACCGCAAACGCTCCTGCTTCCGGCAGGTGGCGCGCAGTCATCGAAATCACTCGTTTTGACAAGCCCATTGGTACGTTCTTGCTGCTCGCTCCCACCCTCTGGGGCATCGTGCTCGCCAATGGAGGCTATCCACCCCTGCACCTAGTGGGGATCTTCTTGGCTGGTGCGGTCGTGATGCGCGCCGCAGGGTGCATCGCCAATGATCTCGCTGATCGCAACCTCGATGGTTACGTCGAGCGCACTCGCTTACGGCCACTGGTAACGGGCGCACTGAGCGTGAAAGAAGCGGTTGTATTATTACTGGCCCTGTTGGCCATCGCCCTGATATTGGTGGCGCTGACCAACACGCTGACG
>CALKEI010000045.1 GCA_938085095.1 uncultured Luminiphilus sp.
CGCTCTCGCTACCTCGACGCCGGCCACTTTGGTGACCAGTTCTCGCAAGCAGCCCGGCTGGGATTCGCTCCTTACGTCGGCGACACCGGCGATCTTCATACATGGCTGATGCTAGAGATTGATCATCGCCCGGAAGCCGACGATACCGTGACCGCCACGCCACTAATCAGGCTGTTTAAAGGCCCTCTTCTGCTTGAGGCTGGCTATAACCTCAGCGCCAAGCAGCCCCTATTCAACTTTACCTACCGTTTTTAATAAGGGAGACCTCATTATGTCTTTGCAGATTAAGATCGTTTCCATTGCCATCACTGCCTTACTGTCAGGCGCCGTCGGCGCTCAGAGTCCTGCTACTCAAAATCAGCACTCCGGTCACAGTGAGGACGTCGCGAACAGCGATTCGTCGCACTCACATCACGATCACGCAGACTCCGAACACCACCATGAAGCCCACCCAGGCGAGCCAGACGGCGCTGCATCGGACAATACTGCGATGCTCACCAGGACTGACGCTATAGAGGCTGCACTATCAGAGGGCGGTGAACCGATCGTGGCAGACGTGCTGGGCGTGGTCTGTGACTTCTGCGCACTTGCTATGAACAAGATCTTTGGCAAACGCGGTGAAGTCGCCGCAATGTATGTGGACCTCGATACCAAAGCACTTAGCCTGGTGCTGACGCCCGGCGCTTCCCTGAGCGATGAGGCCATAGCAGACCTTGCAATGCAGGCTGGCTATCGTGTCGCCGATGTTCGGCGAGGCAGAGAGGTGCTGGGCAACCCATCGTGAGAGGTGACTGGCGGGATACCATCACACCAACGCTGGCGCTATTTGGCAGCGCCTCAACCTTATTGTGCTGCGCTCTCCCTGCACTGCTGATTTCACTGGGCGCCGGAGCGGTGATGGCAGGGCTCACTTCTGCCATTCCCGGCATTATGTGGCTGTCCGCTCATAAAGATGTGTTGTTTGTGCTGTCCGGCCTGCTCATGACGGTCAGCAGCCTACTGTGGTGGCAGCAACGCAGCGCGCCCTGCCCGATTGAACCGGTTAAGGCGCAGGCATGCATGCGCCTGCGTCGGATCAATGCCTGGCTGCTGTCACTGGCCTGGACGGCTTACCTCTTAGGGCTATTCTTCGCCTATTTATGGGTGTTGCTGTTCTACTGATCCCCGTTTCGCACGCCGGGTATCGCGGAATAACCATAAGCCCAAGATGGCGGTTGCCAACGCCAGTACTGAAAAGATCCTCAGCAACCATGTCCCGATCGTGTCGCGATCGTCGTAGCTCATGATGTGCAAGGACCATAAAAAATCCCACCACCGCCACGCCTCATGGCGCACCACGACCACCTCACCGGACATCGCATCCAGATAGACCACACGATCGGGGTTGGCAGATTCCCAGAGACGCCATAGCGGCAAGGGCGCGCCCCGATACTCGCTGCCCGCCACTTCACTGTCGACCCACTCGAAGCGATCCAAGGACATAACCGTTCCCGCAGACCCGACAGTCAAAGCCTCGTCACTGCTCAGCGGCTCTAGCGGGCGCCCCTCATCGTCGCGCCATTCAATTTTATCGTCATGATGGACCCCCAACACGATTTCATTGGGGCGTCGCTCAATGATCACCAGCTTGCTCGCTGAAATCCCCCCCACCTGTAGCAACGAGAGGTCAATCTGACTCGACTCGGCCGCTCTTTTAAATTGATGCCCGCGCACATAGTCAATATCGATAAACGCAAAATACAGCCCGCTCAGCGTCCAAAGGAGTAGTTGACAGGAGGTCGCCATGGCAACCACACGATGCCAACGCCTTACTTGCCGCTGCCGATACAATGGCCCTGCCTTCATCACCCTGTTTTGTTTCACACGCATTCTTATAGAGACTCGGCCATTAAGGGGTAACAGATGCGCATTGGGAGTCCCACCGCGTCATACTCGTCACCATCCTGAGGAAGACAGGCTCGTTGAGCCGCATCGAGAGTGGCCACTACGCCGCATACCAAAGCGTCGATCATGTCGTCCCTCGCACAGTGCGAACGGGGCGTTTCTCTGTCCAAGCGCGAGAGCATGTCCTCAAGCATGCTACGCGAGATGCGGCCCTCCAACAGTGACAGTCTTTGCCGATATCCCGCGTCCGTTTTTTTATTATCCTGCATCGGGATGCCACCATTCAGCGCACAAAAGCACAGTTCAGGATGGGTTTCTAACCAGCTGGCATATCGCCCGCTAGCAGACCTTAACAGCTGCTCTGCCTCCCGAATTTTAGGTAACAAATAAAAGGCTTGCTTACTGATTCCTCTGCCGCAATGACGCTTACTGGCCGCATTGATGTCAGCGTAGGGTGCCTCTGGTAGCGCCAGGCGTGGCGGAACCGAAAAAACGCTGCTACGCCTCGGCCCAAGCATTTTTCTGGCGTCACGATCACATCCCCTGATCCCGTCGTCAGACAGCCCAATCGGTATATCGATACACACTGTCGCCCTTGGCGCGAGACACGGCACCACGGACGTCAGGTTAGGGAACAGCGTCAACGACCAGACCTCACCATCCCAGCCGGCACACACCCATCCGGCTCGACAGCCATCGAGCCCAGCGGCTAGAAAAGGCCCGGCTGATTTTGCAAGCATTACTGGATAGCCTTGTTACCGAGTTATAGTTGCCGGTGACAGTGGCGCTTAGCCATTAGGACCGAAATCGCGTGACACGCACAGGAAGTTGAGTAAACCCGCGAATAAAAAGGTTACACGTTCTCTGGGGCTCCCCCACCAACTCGATCCTTTCAAAGCGCTTAAGCACTTCCTCCCAGAGAATCCGCAATTGCATTTCAGCCAAGCGATTACCCATGCAGCGGTGAATACCCGCCCCAAAAGAAAGATGGTTTCGCACGCTGGGCCGGTCGACCCAAAAGTCATTCGGGCGCTCAATCATCCTCTCATCGTAGTTTCCCGACACATACCAGAGCACCACTTTTTCACCTTTGGCAATGCGCTTTCCAGCGAACTCAACGTCTCGGGTCGCAGTTCGTCGCATATGAGGCAGAGGGGTCTGATACCGAATAATTTCAGAAACCATAGAGGGAATGAGATCTGGGTTCTGACGAACCTTCGACATTTCATCTGGGAACTGATTGAGGAAAACCACACCCCCAGACATTGAGTTCCGGGTGGTGTCATTGCCGCCTACGATCAGCAGCATAATGTTCCCCATATAAGTGAGAGGATCATCCACCATATTCTCTGTATTGGGATCTGCCTGAAGCATACGAATCAGATCGAAGGTGTCTTTTCCGTCCCCTTTCCGCTCATGCCAAAGCTCCGTAAAACGCTGCAGGCATGCCGTTATATGCTCAATAATCACTTCACGGGTCGCGCCCTCACCGCCTGTGAGCCTAACGTCCGAAGTAAACATATCGGACCACTCCGTGAGGCTGTTGCGTTCGTCCCACGGATAATCGAACAAGGTCGCCAACATTTTCGTCGTTAAATCCCGGCTGACAAGCTGCACCCAATCAAAAGGCTCATCTTCGGGCAGGGCCTCCAGCACCTCGACCGTTCTCTCACGGATTAGCGTCTCGAATTCCTGCAAATTTCTGGGCGCCACGACATGGTGAACCGCTCGCCGCTGGTCATCATGCTCCGGTGGGTCCATGGCGATGAACATCCTCAGAATCATGTCAGGCTCAGGATCCAGCATGGAAATGGAGGGCGACGAAGAGAAGGTCTCGGTATCGCACTCAATCGCAACAATGTCCTCGTAACGCGTTACCGACCAAAAAGGCCCCGCAGGACTATCAGCCTGAAAATGCACGGGACTCTCTTCTCGCAGCCGGGCAAATAATGCCTGCCAATAGTCGTACTGAAACATCCGCGGGTCGGAGACATCGAGCTCCTCCAATGCCATCGCGGCGTAGTTGGGTACGGACGCCCCCATCGGCATATTCATAACGCTAGCCTTTTCATATAGTTATGACAACATATTCGCGTTGCATATACGGTTACATCTGAAACTCTGGCAACCTGACCGTTAAGTCGGCCATGCCCGCCGAGACGACAATTTGGCAGGCAAGGCGCGAATTCTCTGCCCGATCCGGGCGCAGCCCGAGCATCGCAGT
>CALKEI010000046.1 GCA_938085095.1 uncultured Luminiphilus sp.
AAAAAAAGCTGACATCACCGCTCCCTGAACCGTTGGAGACCACCCGTTTTCCTCGGCCATGGGAATAATCGCGATCGAAATCGCTATCCGATCAATCATGCAGATATAGACCGCAAGCACAGTCATAAAGACCAACCACCGGGAACCGGCCGGGGACGCGTTGATGGGGCGTGTAATCAGCATGGAGCCTCGTTTTTCAGTATTGAGGGCCGCCATACTCTAGTGCAACCCGCCCGCGACAACACCCCCTTTATCAGCCTGTTGGAGGCGACGCGTCCCGGGGCTGCAAACTCGTCAAATCCGTCGCACAAAAAAGGCGCCCTGAGGCGCCTTGGTTCAGCCTGTGGCCGGTATCAGAAGCGATAATTGAAGCCGACCCGGATCTCCCATAGCGACGCATCACCGATTCGCGACTCGGCACGACCGTCGTCGATATCATCCTGTGTCACACCGTAGGGGAAATTCGCCTTGTACATCACGCCCCAGTCGTCATTGAGCAGGTTCGTCAGGTTGTCGACAACTACGAAGGCGCTACCACGGTGTGAGTCAGCAAACCCGGGGAACTCCTGACTGATGCGCATATCCACCTTTCGCCACCAGCTGCCATTGTTGTTGTTGCGCGTACCCGGCTCTTCGAGAACGTGCTCAAGGAAATCGAGATACGGCGTGAAGCCATAAGCCAGCACAGTGCCCTCGAAGCCGCCGATAGTAGTGCTATAAGGGACACCCGAACTCGCTTGTCCATAAATCGAAAACCGTGTGCGGTACTCACCGAACCAGTTGGCGGTGTAATTGAACACACCGGTGAAGCGGTGCTCAATGTTGTAGTTAGACGTCGACAGCACTTCTTCTTCAGGATCGTAGAACGCCCGGTTCACATAGTTGGAAAACGCCACCGACGAGGTCATCGGGTTCACGTCCTTCGCATCTGTCCACGCGTAACCCAGCCGAATGTCCCAGCCGTTGTCATACGTTTTGAATAAGCTAAAGGCCAGTGACTCTGACTCGTTCCCCTTGGAGCTGTTGGTCAATACAAACGTAGGCAAGCGCGCCGAATCATAGACCGGATAACCGAGGTCGTTGTACTCGCCTGTGAAGTCTAGATCACCATGCTTATAGATCGCCGTGTCTTCGCCACGGGTAATCAGTGCATCCGCGGTCAGCACATAACCATCACCAAATTCCCAGGTCATACCCAGCGAGTACTTCCACTCAGTAGGTGCTTCAAAATCGGGGTCAAGGTAAACAATCTCGAAGTTACTGCCATCCCCCGCCGCAACCTGCTCTGCTTGCTGGGACGGAACACCCCAGCCCGGGCCACATGTCGGTGCTGTTGATTCACAGTTCACCCACTCCTGAGCAAATAGATCAACGCCGCGGATCTGGGTTTGAACAGCGGTCGTGTTGGTGTTGGAGAAGACATTGGAGTACCAGACATTCGGATTACCGCCGGAAAACAGGCCAATGCCGCCGCGCACGGTGATGGCATCAGTGGCATCCCAAGTAAAGCCAAAGCGCGGAAGCACTAAATCGAGATTATCGAGGGAGGCGTTGTTGGGGAAGCCATAGTCGGCGACAAAGTCCGGGTTGATATTGGGCTTATCACTGGATTCATACCAGTCATAACGCAATCCAATGGTCAGCTCCAGTCGATCCGTGATCTGCCACTCATCCTGAATGTAGGCAGAGTTCACTGCGTAGCCCCAGTCGACGGCTGCGTCCTCTTCAACGTTACTAATCGCATTACCGTAGTAGATTCGCGCGGCCTGACCTGCTGCAAAGTTCTCAATGCCGTCGAAGCGAATTTCAGTATCGACATGCTGGTAGAACAGGTTATACATCTGCAGATCTTCACGTTCAAAACCACCGGTAATCGTGTGATTACCCATGGTATACGTGCCGCGAATCACTAACTGCTCGGTCTCCGTGTCGAGGGAGTTGGCCTGACGACTGTCGTCCTGACCGAGGTAAACGTCCACCTCATCGAGCTCCACGCGGAATTCCGCAAAGTCCTTGCCGGCAACGGCTTGCTGCAGGAAGTCGACGTCACTAAAGGAGTAACGGATCTCGGTCGAGAACCGATCGTTCCAATCGGCGTACCAGTTGACGTTGTAAGTGGTCAGCTCTGCGCCACGCTTGTAAAAGTGCTTATCGAACTCAAACTCGTCCAGATCACCGTCTGAAGGCGTGTAGTTGAACGAGTCGTTGTACATATATGTCGCCGATACACGGTGCGCATCGTTGATATACCAGTCTGCTTTCAACAGGTACTTCTCATCCTCGAAGTCGAAGGCCTCCGCAGCGCTGCGGCCGGGCTCAAAACCATAGACATCGCGCGAAATACGAGCGATCTCGTCAAGCTCTGCCTGGGTCACTGGCACCTCATTCACCGCGCCACTGCCAATCGCACCGCGATTGTTCAAGTCGGCACCGTCATATTTCTCGTAGGCGCCGTAGAAAAACAGTTTGTCTGGGATGATCGCGCCACCCAACTCAATGCCCCAGCGGGTCTCGTCGTAATCCTGGGATTCAATGCTGTCGCCTTCGAGCTTGTCGCCTCGAAGCGAATCACTGCCGTAGTCGAAAAATACGGAACCAAATATTTCGTTACTGCCGGTTTTCGTAACGGCGTTGATGTTACACGCCGAGAAACCGCCGTAGACCACGTCCATGGGTGCAAGCTCAACTGCCACACTCGAGATTGCATCGTAGGGAAAGGGCATGCGCTGGGTCGGATAGCCGTTACTGTTCAACCCAAAACCGTCATTTAAGCGAACACCGTCCACCGTGAGGCTGTTGTAACGGGGGTTGGCACCATTACACTGCACTGCATCGACATTACCCCGAGACTGATCCACATACAGCCGTGGATCCTGCTGAATCACGTCATTGATGTTCCGGTTGATCGAGGGTGAATCCTGTAACGTCGCGAGGTTAAAGACCGCGTTGGGGCCTACGGCGGTATCCACCGCAACGCGCGTGCCCAATACGATCACTTCTTCCTCGGCATCCAGCCGATAGTTGATGACTTCGGACTGCCCCACTGCGAGCGAGAGACTCGCCGTCGACGCTTTTTGCCAACCGTTCGCATCTACCACTACGTCATACGACACGCCTGCCGGCAGACCGCGCACCGAGTAAAAGCCACCGGCATCTGTGGTGACTGTTTTACTGACGCCCGTGGCATTGCTGGTCACGATCACGGTGGCACCAGAGAGCGCCTCGCCAGTGCTAGTACTGACCGCACCGCGAACCGTCGCTGAGGTTTCTTGTGCGTAGATGCCGGGAGCAGCTGTCGCCAAGCCAACCAAAGTGACACCGGCGACCGCCCTTGAGAGCACGCGGCCCACGAAAAGGGATACAAGAGGATGTTTCATAACGAGTCTCCTAGGAAAAAGAAGCACGTGAGTGGGTTGGCGAAGCGAGCCAGATGCACACTCACAGTCGCATTGTGAGGTCGACCTGTGACAGCTTGGTGACACCGTCCAATATAGGCAAATTTGAGCTGGCTGTCAGTCCAATGTCGCGAGTAAATCCTTGCTGTAAGCCTGTAAGCCTGCAGTATCTCCAGAACGCACAACTTTGGGCCAATCGGGATTGGCAATCAGCGCACGACCCACCGCCACAAGATCAAAGTCACCGCGATCCATCATCTCCAATAGTCGATCTATCGAGGCAGGCTCACTGGTCGCCCCTTCACCTTCGCTGGGCTGGGAGACAAAATCCTGATCAAGACTGACGCTCCCCACGGTAATCGTGGGCACTCCGGTGAGTTTCTTGACCCAACCAGCAAGATTCATGTCGGAACCGTCAAACTCTGGCTCCCAAAACCTTCTTTGGCTGCAATGAAATGCATCGACACCGGCCTCGATCAGAGGCTCAAGAAACGCTTCCAGTAACTGCGGCGTCGGGGCAAGTCGCGCGCTAAAGTCCTGCTGCTTCCACTGCGACCACCTGAGAATAATCGGGAAATCCGGCCCGACCTCTGACCGGCAGGCTTCGATCACCTCGATCGCGAGCCGCCCTCGCTTTGCCATGGATCCACCATAGGCATCGGATCTCTGGTTAGTGCCCTCCCAGAAAAACTGATCAATCAAATATCCGTGAGCACCGTGTATCTCTACCGCATCAAAACCCAAGCGCTGCGCGTCGCGTGCTCCCTCGGCAAAACCTCGCACGACATCATCAATGTCCTGTTGGGTCATTACATGCCGAGTCACCTTTCCGGGCACATTCATCCCCGAGGGCGTATAACCGTCCACATCACCCTCGGGCAGGGTCCCGCGTTTACGCATGCCGCCACAGTGCCACAATTGTGGGGCGATCTTACCTCCCTCGGCATGTACGGCATCGACCACTTTCTTCCAGCCGGCAAGCCGCTCCTCACCATGAAAATACGGCACATTTTCGTAACCACTTGCCGCGATATGGTTCGGGCATGTCCCCTCCGTGATGATGAGTCCCACTCCGCCCGCGGCGCGACGACGGTAATACTCTGCCGAAGCGTCACCGGGCACGTTGTCGGGAGAAAGGCCCCGAGTCATGGGTGCCATTACCACCCGGTTATCGGTGCTCAATGATTTGAGTGAGAATGAGTGAAACAAACTGTCAATTGCAGGCACGGGCTACCTCTTTATCGCGTGGCTATATGTTCTGGTCGGAGCGCGCGGGACCCTATCTAGCTGCCCCGGTATTTTCAGGCGAGCAGACTACCTCAAAAGCGGACGCGCCGCCCGACTCTCTGGAACCACCCGGCCTCGCGCTCTGCAATGATTCAGTTGGTGTAACCGTTGGGATACCGCTGATGCCAGCTCCACGCACTGGCAATGATCTGCTCCAGATCAGCGTAACGTGGTGTCCAGCCCAACGCGTGTCGCGCCCGCTCACTTGACGCCACCAGTCTGGGTGGATCGCCAGCGCGCCGGGGCCCGATCTTCACCGGAATTGATGCGCCAGTGACCATCCGAGCAGCCTCGATCACCTGCCGCACGCTGAATCCTTCACCGTTTCCAAGATGATAAATGACGTTCCCTGTCTCGAGCGCTCGAAGCGCAAGTAAGTGAGCGTCGGCGAGATCGAGCACATGGATGTAGTCCCGTATGCAGGTGCCGTCTTCTGTGTCGTAATCATCACCAAAGATCGTGACGTGCTCCCGCTGGCCCGCAGCTACCTGCAACACCAGCGGGATCAGGTGAGTTTCGGGATCATGATGCTCGCCCCGCTCGTCACTCGCGCCACACGCGTTGAAATATCGGAGACTCCCGTACCGCAGGCCTTTCGTCTCCGAAATCCAGTGCAGCGCGCGCTCCAGCGCCCACTTCGACTCACCGTATGGGCTACCGGGCGCCACCGAAGCGTCTTCGTCAATTAAAAGTGACTCGGGCGCCGCGAAAAGGTTAGCGGTAGACGAGAGAATGAAACGCTCCACGCCCCCCGTCACGCAGGCCTCGATAAGATTGAGCCCGTTGATAACGTTATCCCGGAGGTAAGCGAAGGGTTGCGCCATTGATTCACCGACGAGCGATCGAGCGGCAAAGTGCATCACCGCGTCGGGTCGGTGCATCGCGACCGCCGCGCCAATTTCCCGGGGAGAGGACAGATCGGCCTGCACCCACTCTGCCGCCGGTGGAACAGCCTCGCGGTGCCCTTGGCTGAGGTTGTCGAACACCACCACATCATGGCCGGCCGAGAGCAATACCTCGGTCGTCACGCTGCCAATGTAGCCCGCACCACCGGTTACCAATATCTTCATGGATTCACTGCGCCTCGCACTTCTCTAGACACCATGGGCCCTGCAGCCTCCCGCCTATTTAGCGCCAGAGGATATGGACTGCCTGAGGCGCTCGGCAGCCACCTCTGGGCTAAGATCCCGCTGCGCTTCACTCAGCATCTCATATCCCACCATGTGTTTGCGCACCGTGGCCGAGCGTAATAGGGGCGGATAAAAATGCGCGTGGAGCTGCCAGTAAGGTGCGGGCTCGACTCCGGGGGCACCATGCCAACCCATGGTATAGGGGCAGCGAGTGGTAAACAGATGATCATAAGCGCCCAGCAGAATCTGTAAGATCGAGGCTAAAGCAGCTTGCTCCTCTGCTTCGAGGCCATCGAGATGGTCAATCTGCCGCCTTGGCAACAGCAGCGTCTCGAAGGGCCAAACGGCCCAGTACGGCACCACGACGGTCCAATGAGTATTGGCGGTCACGACGCGCTCCCGGAGGCGCTCCTCCTCAATCCGGTAGCTCTCCAATAGGGGCATGTTGTGGCTGCTATACCAAGCCTGTTGCTGCGTCGCCTCCTTGTTGGCTTCATTGGGTAACGCATCTACCGCCCAGATCTGGCCATGGGGATGGGGATTGGAGCAGCCCATCATCTCGCCACGGTTTTCAAATACTTGTACCCAGCGGTGATGCGGCCTCAAGGTCTGCACCTCTTGGACCCACAGCCGAATAACCGCCCTCAGTTCGTTTTCCGTCATGGCAGACAGCGTTGTTTGGTGATCCGGGCTGTAACACAGCACCCGACAGCGCCCCGAGATCGACTGAGACGTAAATAAGGCCGGATGCACTGCCGAGACGGCGGCGCTCGCCGGCACCGCTTTGCTTTCATCCGGCACCAGCACCGCGGGAAAATCATTATCGAACGCCCAGGGCGCGGTGTAATCAGGGTTGCACTCACCGCTAGCGCGAGTGTTTCCGGGGCAGAGATAGCAAGACGGATCGAATGACACGTCGGTCCCAGTGACGTTCTCGCTAACCGCCCCCTGCCATGGCCGTTGTGTCCGTTGTGGTGACACCATGACCCATTCGCCGGTGAGTGGATTGTGGCGACGATGAGGACGCTGAGACCCGGTATCAGTCATAACGCAGCACAGAGCTCATTGGCGCCCGCGGCCGATTGAATCCGGTAACAAAGAGGCGCCCACCCCACACGCTCAGCGTACTGCCTACCGATGGACTCCGCCACGGCCTCAAGTCGCTCTGTATCAATCAGCACGATCACACATCCGCCAAACCCCCCTCCGGTCAATCGGGCGCCGTACACGCCGGCTTCCACTACTGCCAGCTCTACGAGCACATCCAGCTCATCGCATGACACGGCGTAGTCATCTCGTAGCGAGGTATGGCTGTCGACCATTAATGTGCCAAGAGTATCCCAGTCGCCACGTTGAAGGGCAGCGACCGACCGCTGCACGCGGGCATTTTCGGACACTACATGATGAGCCCGCCGCCGCAGCAATTCATCGTCGAGAGCAGGCAAATCGCTGAGGCACACCTCACGCAGTGTGCTCACCCCCAGGGCTCTGGCGCCCCGTTCACATTCGTCCCGGCGCTGGGCGTACGCACTCTGAGCCAGTGAATGAGAGATGCCGGAATGGATCACCAGTAGCGCAACATCCGCCTGATGGAATGGGACAGGGATAAACGTATTGTCTGCGCAGTCCAACAGCAAAGCGTGTTCCGGGTGCGCCGATTCCACCACGGTCTGATCCATGACGCCGCAGGGCACACCTGCGGTCTGGCGCTCTGCCTCGATGCTGGCTTCGATACGAGCAGCCGATGAGAGTGACTGTCCCGTAACCGACTCGAGCAGATGCGCCATTGCCAGCTCCAGCGCGGCACTGCTCGACAAGCCGGCGCCCAGTGGCACGCTGGACGCCACCACGATATCGAGCGCCGGGCATTCGATGCCCTTACGCCGGTATTGCACTATGACCCCTTGGAGGTAGCGCATCCAAGCTGTTGGATGCGGTGTATCGAGCGCCTCCCATGACAGCACACGCTCTTCTTCAAGCGCCAAACTGTGCACTCGCAGCTGCCCTGTTTCACCGCTGGGGGCCGCCGCTAATACGGTATAGCGATCAATCGCAATAGGGAGCGCCCAGCCCGCGTTGTAATCAGTGTGCTCACCGATCAGATTGACGCGCCCGGGTGCGGCCGCAAACCATGTGGGGGTGCATCCTGAAAAACGCTCCAGCGCGTCTGATGCGCTCTCGGTCAGCGATGCAAGTGATGGGTTAGGTACGATCATGGGCAGCATACTGTGGGGCTAGGACACGCGCTGAGCGAGACCCGCTGATTAAGCTGGGCACTACCGGGTCACGGCCGATCCACGGTATCGCTGCCAGCGTACACCAGTTCACTCCATTGTGCGTAACCCACCATGCGTCGACTTCACTGGTTCCAGAACGATCTGCGGCTGGCAGACAATCCCGCGCTGGCCAGTGCGCGCTCCGCAGACTCCCTACTCTGTGTCTATCTTTTGCCCAGACCTCGCCCGTGGTGCAATCTGACGGGGCTGGGCCCGCAGCGCGATCGCTTTTTGCGCGAGACCCTGCAGGAGCTCAAAACCGAGCTGCAGCAGCTAGGACAGGAGTTGATGGTGCTGGAGGGCTCACCGGAGCTGGTGCTCCCGAGTGTGGTCGAGCGCTTCGGAATCGAATACGTCACTACCAGCTTCACAGCAGGCTGGTACGAGTCTCAAGGCGTCGCCTTTCTGCAAGAAAAACTACCCGTCCCACTTGAGGTTTTTCGGGGCAATACCTTGTTCAATATCGAGCAACTCCCCTTTGCAATGGAAGAGTTACCCAACACTTTTTCCCCCTTTCGACGCAAAGTGGAAAAGCAGGCCATCGAGCGGCCACTGTCCGCGCCCGAGGCCCTTCCTCCGCCACCCGCGGCACAGTTTGATGCCATTCCCCGTGCAGCGGCATCTCCTCACCCCGGGCTGCCCTTACCGGGCGGCAGTAAAGCAGGGCTGCGCCGCCTCAACCAATTTTTATTTCAGCACCACGGTATCGTCGACTATAAGCAGACACGGAACGACCTCGATGGTTTAGCGGGGTCGAGCACACTCTCTCCCTGGCTGGCGAATGGCGCAGTATCGGTCCGAACCATCGCTCATGACATCTTCCGCTACGAACGTGAGCACACCGCCAACGACTCAACGTACTGGCTGTATTTTGAATTGCTTTGGCGTGAATTTTTTCACTGGCGGGCGGTTGCAGATGGCGCGGCACTATTTCGACAGAGCGGGCGTCACAGCAAGCGGTTGCTGACCACCTTTGAACCGCGCCACTTTGCCCGATGGTGCGCCGGTGATACCGACTACCCGCTGGTCAATGCGCTCATGCGACAGCTGGTCGCAACGGGATGGATGAGTAATCGGGGTCGCCAGATTGCTGCCTCATGCCTGATAAACGAACTCGGTCTCGACTGGCGATACGGCGCGGCCTTTTTCGAGCAGCAGCTTATTGACTACGATGTCGGCAGCAATTACGGCAACTGGCAGTACATTGCCGGTGTCGGCAGTGATCCGCGAGGTGGACGACACTTCAATCTCGAGAAACAGGCGGCGCAGTTCGACCCCGACGCGGTTTTCACCGCAAAATGGGAGGGCTTTCGTGCGGCCCAACCCCATTATGTGGTGGATGGTGCCGACTGGCCCATCACGGAACCGCGCTGATGCCCCATCGTAAAAAATCGGATCTGCCCACCAAGGTGTGCCCAGTTTGTGAGCGGCCATTCAGCTGGCGAGCACGCTGGAAACACCAGTGGGAGAAGATTGTGTATTGTTCTCGGCAGTGCAGTCGTCAGCGTTGGCGCAGGCGCGTCGCATCCTCTCTGGCAGGAAAGGATTAGAGCGCCTCGATCTGCTCGAGTATCCGCTCCGCCCAGTTCAGCACCACCTCACGATCATCATCGCTGCGTTTTCGCCAGCCCCCCAGAATCAACCCCATCCGCGGGTTACTGCTCAGTAAGTCTTTGTGTCGATCAATAAAGTGCCAATAGAGGCTGTTATAGGGACAGGCGCCCTCTCCGGTCACTTTTTTAGGATCATAGCGACAGGCCTTGCAATGGTCGCCCTGCTTCTGGATGTACTTACCGCTGGCTGCATAGGGCTTGGAGGCCATGATGCCGCCATCTGCAAACAGTGCCATGCCCAGGGTGTTCGGCAGCTCTACCCACTCATAGGCATCAAGGTAGACACCCAGATACCAGTCGCAGACCGCGGGCACATCAAGCCCGGCAATCAAGGCGAAATTACCGATCACCATCAATCGTTGGATGTGGTGGGCATAGCCCAGATCCAGTGACTGCCTCAGCGCCTGAGAAAGGCAACGCATCTCGGTGTCGCCGGTCCAGAACCACTCCGGTAAAGGTGTAATCGCGGAGAGCGCGTTGAGCTTGCTGTAATCCGGCATGTGGTGCCAGTAAAGCCCCCTGACATACTCCCGCCAGCCCAGAATCTGCCGGATGAAACCCTCGGCGGCTGACAAAGAGCAGTGTCCTCGCTGATACGCCGCCTCAATCTGTTCGCAGACAGGCAAAGGATCCAGCAGACCGCAGTTGAGGTACATGGAAATCAAACCATGGAAAAGCCAGGGAGACTCCTCCGCCAACGCGTCCTGATAGGTGCCAAACGCTGGCAGCGCATGCTCACAAAACCAATCCAATTCTGCCTGCGCGGCTTCGTGGGTCACCGCCCATCGAAACGCCGACAGGTCTCCCGGATTGTCGGGAAAACAGCGATATACCGTCTCGACCACGTCGCGAGTGATCTCGTCGAGGACAGGCTCAGGTCGCGGGGGAATATCGCACTGTCCTCGCCAGCCCGAGCGGTTATCGGCGTCGTAGTTCCATTTGCCTCCCGCAGGCTGGTCGCCTTCCATCAACAGTCGGTAACGCTTGCGCATATCGCGATAGAAGTACTCCATCCGCAGCTGTTTTCGCCCTTCTGCCCAGTCCGCAAAATCCTGCTGCGATGCCAGAAAGCGCGTATCCGCCAGACACTCCACCGGGACACCCAATCGCTCAGACCAGCTTTGCATGCTCTCACTTAGCCGGTATTCCCCGGGTTCACAGACGATCAGACGCGCGCACCGCCACTCCGCTACCACGCCCTCACAAGCGGCCAACAGTGACGGTACCGATTGCTCGATAGTGATGTACTCGACCTGATAGCCTCGCTCGCGAAGACCCGCGGCAAAGTGGCGCATCGCGCTAAAAAGCAACGCGATCTTGTGGCGGTTGTGACGGACATAGGTCGCCTCCTCGCCCACCTCTGCGAGAATCACCACCGCTTGCTCTGCATCCACTTGCTTGAGTGCCGGGTTATGCCAGCTCAACTGGTCGCCCAGCACTAAAATAGCCGTATGTCGATTCATGCCCATGTTTACGTCTTGTTATCAGCTACAGACTAGTTGCCGGACCGTTTGAAACCGGACAGACTGCGGACACTCCCCTCGTCTACACCCGCTAGGAGACAATCCCATGACGTGGTTGAAGAGATTGCTGACCGCACTGGCAGTGCTGTCCTGTGCGGCGGTAGCCGCCTTTTTTCTGCTGGGTCCGAGATGGGTGGACAGCGCTTCCAATCAAGTGGAAGGGGACCCGGGCCGCAGCCCTACGCCTGAGGCGCTGGCGCTTCACCGCCAGCTGATTGTTGGAGACTTACACGCCGATTCTGCTCTGTGGGGCAAGAATCTTCTGGCGCGTAACGACTGGGGTCAGGTGGATGTTCCCCGGCTGGTTGAGGGCGGGTCGACCTTGCAAATGTTTACCACTGTGACCAAGTCACCCGAGGGCCAGAATTACGAACAAAACGCCACCGACGCGGCGGACAACATCACCCTATTGGCCATGGCACAGCGCTGGCCCGCCGAGACCTATGCCAGTTTATTCGCCCGCGCCATGTTTCAGGCAGAGCGTGTTAAACAAGCTGCGCAACAGAGCGAACACCTGACGCTCATCGAGACGCGTACCGGCTTGAATGACCTGCTGAATCGCCGCAGAGGCGGCGCCAACGTCGTAGGGGCCTTGCTCGGGACGGAAGGCTCCCATGCGTTGGATGGCCAGCTTGAAAACATTGATCGCCTCTATGCGGCTGGATTTCGCATGATGGGTCTACAGCACTTTTTCGATAATCGACTCGGCGGCTCGCTGCATGGTGAATCCCAAACGGGTTTGACCGCTTTCGGCGAGGAAGCGGTGCGCACCATGCACGCCCGCGGGATTATGATCGACGTTGCGCACAGCAGTGAGGCAACGGTTCGCGACACGCTGCGGGTAACCGGTGGTGGTGCGCTGATCGTCAGTCACACCGGCTTTAACGGGCACTGCCCGAGCCCGCGTAATATCAGCGACGAAACCATGGCGATGATTACCGAAGCGGGCGGACTGATCGGTGTCGGTTTCTGGTCAGATGTGGTCTGCGGAGACGGTATCAACGCGATCGTGAGCGCCATCCGCTACGGGGTCGACCGTTTCGGTCTCGAACACATAGCGCTGGGTTCTGACTGGGACGGCTCAGTCACCACGCCGATTGACGCTTCGCAACTTCCTCACTTGACTCAGGCATTGCTGGACGCCGATTTCACCGAGCAGGAAGTCGCGGCGGTAATGGGAGGCAACATGGCGCGCTTTTTGGACGAACATCTTCCACCCAAATGAGCGGGGCAAATTCGACCCCGCTCAATCCTTCTCACACCTGTCAGGTATCCAGCAGCAACGTCGCTAGACGCTTGCGATGATGGATCGCCCCACCGTACATCTGCTGTGCCCACTGGGCGCGACGAATAAACAGGGTGGAATCACACTCCCAGGTAAATCCAAACCCCCCGTGAAACTGCACTGAGCGGTCGCCGGCAAATACCATGACGTCGTCTGCCGCTACCTTGGCCATTCGGCAGGCAATCTCTGCATCGATGGAAAGCGGCTCATCACCTACAACGGTGGCGCCGTGATAGATAAAGGATCGTGCGTTTTCCATGCCGACATAAATGTCCACAGTCGGGTGTTTGAGCGCCTGATAGGACCCGATCAACTTGCCAAACTGCTTCCGCGTTTTCAGATAATCGGTAATGCTAGCCAGACATTTACCCGCCGCGCCTGTGGTTTCTGCCGCCGTCAGCAGCGCACCCAGCAACAGCGTGTCCCTGAGTGCTGAAGCCACCGCTTCACCGCGCAGTACCTGGGCCGGCATGACACCGGTAAAGTCGACATTCGCAGCGCGCTTGGTCAGATCAATCAGCACATTATCCGAGATCGCATCATCTTCAATGGCTGAGCGGTCCACCAGCGCCAGTGCCGGCATGCCCGCCTCGCTGGCCACCACGACGAAGCTCTCCGCAACGCCGGCGTCCGCAACAAAATGCTTACTGCCCACCAATTTACCCGCAGCATCGAGCGTCACGCCCATATTGGCGGCACCCCAGTCAGCATGGTCAAGCAATGCCACTGTCCCCACCATGCCACCGCTGAGGCGGCCCAGCCACTCCGCGGCAGACTCGCCCGCCGCGCGCCAGACAAGCTGCCCGGCGAGCGTGGTGCTCAGCAAGGGCGTACCCAATAAACCACCCCCGAGCGCCTCAAAGACAGGGATCGCTGAACCAACACCCATCCCTGCTCCGCCGACGCTGTCGGGTAAAGCAATACCGGCCCATCCCATGTCGACCATGGCCTGCCAGATCGCTGGATCAAATCCGGTATCGGTCTCAAGTTGCGATCGAATCGCGTCGATAGGTGCCTGATCACGGACAAATCCCCTCGCCACATCGAGGAGCATGCCCTGCTCTTCAGTGACGCTGATCGCTACGTTTTGCATTAATGACATGTCAGGCCCCCTTACTTCGGCAAGCCGAGTACATGCTCAGCGATGATATTGGCCTGTACCTGCGTGGTACCACCACCGATTGTGGCGCCAAAGTTACTGAAGTAGGCGCGCTGCCAGAAACCGCCGCTTACGGCATCCGCATCCCCGACATACAGGGCGCTCTGGGCCCCCTGCTTGCTAGCGGTGTATTGTTTCATGCGTCGCTCGAACTCGGTCCCCCGGTACTTTACCGATAGCGCCAGTCCCATGGGGTAGTCTGAGTTCAAGGCCGGAACGGCCATTCGACGACCGCAGAGCGTCAGTGCCTTCGACTCCATGATAAATCCGACCAGATCATCCCGAACAATGGGATCCGACAACAAGGGCTCACCGTCGTGTTCGAATTTCGCGAGCTCTTCGATCATGTCATCGACCTGAACCGTAACACCCCAGTATCCGCTCGCCTGACCTGCTGTGACGCCTCGCTCGTACTCAAGGGTCTTCATCGCCACTCTCCATCCACCCCCGTCCTCGCCCATCAGGCAACTCGCAGGAATGCGGGCGTCGGTGAAAAATGTCTGGTTAAAACCATACTCCCCAGTCACCTTTCGAATGGGATGCGCTTCCACGCCATCGATCTTCATGGGCGAGAGAAAGAACGAAAGCCCGTCATACTTCCTTTCGGCCTGTGGATTCGTGCGGGCCAACAGGATCATGTGGTCAGCATAATTACCGAGTGTTGTCCAAATCTTCGAGCCGTTGACCACATAGTCATCACCCTCTCGCACCGCACGCGTCTGCACAGCCCCCAGATCAGATCCGTGATCGGGCTCGGAAAAACCCTGACACCAGATCTCGTCACCCGAGAGGATATTTTTGATGTATTTGGCCTTCTCTTCGTGGGTACCCATGTCGAGCAGTAGCGGGCCGACCCAGTTGAGACCGATCGTGTTAAAGATAATGGGAGCCCTGTGCTTACCCAGTTCCTTGTCCACGACATACTGGTAGGCGGGGTCGGCACCCTGTCCGCCGAACTCGGTCGGCCAGTGCATTCCCAGATACCCGGCACTCCAAAGCTTATGTTGCCACTCCCGCAGGAAATCGAGCTGCTGCTCGGTCCCCACCTCCAAGAACGTGAGCGGCAGCAGGAAACCTGGATCGGCCGGCACATTTTCCGCCATCCAAGCGGCCACTTCTTCCCGAAATGCGCTCAGTGCTGCTTTATTGTCACTCATGGTGTGTCTCCCGCTATGCTAGCGCCAAATTATAGGGTCGAAGCCCGGCGCATAGTGGCACAGGGCCTATCATATTGTCAGTCTGCTCAGCTATGAGGTGGCCGCTCAGAGCCCGTATTGCCGCGTCGCCAGATCACGCATGATCTCCTCGGAACCGCCGCCAATCGCATTCACCCGCACCTCACGGTAAATTCGCTCCACCCGGTTACCTCGCATGTAGCCCAAGCCCCCGAGAATCTGCATCGCCTCGCGTGCACAGAACTCCATGACCTCACTGGCCTGAACCTTGAGAAGAGCGATGTCTCCGGGATTGGGAGTACCCGCTTCGATCGACTCGTAGCAAAGGCGAATGTAGGCCTGTGTTGCATTAAGTTGCTGTTTCATCTGCGCAATTTTGTGACGGATTACCTGATGGTCAGCAAGACGCTTGCCGAATGTTTCGCGTTCAGTCGCCCAGGCCACTGCCTCTTCGAGACAGACGCGAGCGTAGGCCTCCATGGCCGCCGCCATGCCCATCCGCTCGCTGTTAAAGTTGGTCATGATGACCCTGAAACCCTCATTCTCCGCGCCAATGAGATTCGTCACGGGTACCCGCACCTCATCAAAATACAGCGTTGCGGTATCAGAGGCCCACCACCCCATCTTTCGATCGAGCGGCGTGCGCGAAAAACCCGCTGCGTCGGTCGGACTCAGGAGCATCGAAACGCCTGCGGCACCCGGACCACCCGTACGCACTGCCGTTGACACCCAGTCGGCGCGCATTCCCCCCGTGATATAGGTCTTGCTGCCGCTGATCACATAATGATCGCCATCGCGAGTAGCAGTAGTGGCCAGGTTTGCAACGTCTGAGCCGCCCCCGGGTTCGGTGATCCCCAGCGAGATCCATTTTTCCCCCCTGAGCACCGGAGGCGCAACTTCCGCCTGCATCTCTTCGGGGCCCCAATTAAGCACTGGGGGCAGGCCAATACCGTGAACCATCAGTGACGCGCTGACTCCCCCGGCACCCACCCTGGAGAGCTCTTCATTGACAATCCACGAATGCCAGCTGTCGGCAGGCGTGCCACCAAACTGTTCCGGGTAACCCAACCCCAACAGACCGACTGCGGCCGCCTTGGGCCACAAGGTATTCGGTATCGCACCCGCCTCATCCCAATCGTCGGCGTAGGGCATGATTTCCGAATCGACAAAACGTCGCAAAGCCTCGCGCCAAGCGAGATGTTCTTCGGTGAGATGCGGGTTGGGTAACCGCGCGCTGTCAAAGTCAAGGCTCATGACCACGTCCTGTTGCTGGGAGATCGCGAAATGCTCGGGACCTAGCCCGGGGGGGCCTCTTTTTTACCCACTGATCAGTCCCGAGTCAATTCGCGTATAAGGTACAATCGCGTCTCCAACCCTATCGCTTCGGGGCGCACTGATCAGACAGCCAGCGCTCAGGAACCCGCTATGAAATACCTCGGTCAGTCCGATTATCAGCACGCTACCGCGCCACGTATTGGCGTTCTGCTGACCAATCTTGGCACCCCTGAGGCGCCTACCACAAAGGCGCTAAGGCCCTATTTGAAACAATTCTTGTGGGATCCTCGGGTCGTGGAGGTCCCGCGGCCGATTTGGTGGCTGATACTGAATGGCATCATCCTCAATACGCGACCCAAACGCTCTGCTGAGGCCTACCGTATGGTCTGGAGTGATCGCGGCTCACCCCTTCTGGCACATCTTGAAGACCAGGTAGCGGGCGTAGCGGCCAGCCTGACATCACAGCACGGCGACCGGTTTGTTGTGCGAGGCGCGATGCGCTACGGCACTCCCGCCATCGCCGACGTGCTCAGCGACATGTTTGATGCAGGTATTCAGAAGCTGGTGGTATTGCCGCTGTACCCACAATACGGAGGCCCCACCACGGGCTCCACTTTCGACGAAGTGAGCAGCGATCTCACGCGACGGCGCTGGTTGCCAGCCCTGCGCTTTATCAGTTCTTATCACGACGACCCGCGTTACATCGGCGCGGTGGCCGACAGTATCCGCGCTCACTGGGAGCAGCATGGCCGAGCCGATAAACTGATCTTGTCTTACCACGGCATGCCCAAGCGGTACCTGACTGAGGGAGACCCCTACCATTGTCAGTGTCACAAAACTTCGCGCCTTATCGGGCAGGCGCTCGGCCTCTCTGAGGGCGAGATGATCACCACGTTTCAATCCCGATTTGGGCGCGAGGAGTGGTTGCAGCCCTATACCGACGAGACGTTACAGACGCTGCCGGACGAAGGGGTAAAGGCCGTGCAGGTCGTCTGCCCGGGTTTTTCGGCTGACTGCCTTGAGACCATTGAAGAAATCGGCATGGAGAACCGAGACACGTTTCTCGAGGCCGGTGGATCTCGCTACGAATATATTCCCTGCCTGAATGCCCAACCCGGTCATGTTGGGGCGCTGACCGATCTCATTAGCGATGAGATCAATGGCTGGCTGGATCAGCCTCAGAATCCCGGGGAAACAGATCAACTGGCGCGCGACCTGGGTGCGCCCCAGTAACCGCGTCAGTGGGCTGGCTCAAACCAGCCCAGCGTATAGGCCACACCCACTCCCAGCAGAAATAATAAGGTCAGCCGCAACCGGTCGTGGCTGTGAAACTGGACCTCGGGCAATAAGTCGCCCAGCGCGATGCAAATAAAGGCACCTGCCGCAAAGGCCAGGATGGCGGGCAGCCAAAGCTCAGAGGGGAAAAACGGCGTAGCGCCAAAATAAAACAGGGCTGCGGTCACTGGGCACAACAGCGCAAAGAAAATGCCTGCAGACCAGCGGGCAACAGAGGACCACCCTGTAGCAGCCATCACGGTCTCGATAGAGAGTGCATCCAGTGGTTTGTGCAGCAGGATGGCAAGAAACACGCCCGCACCCGCCAGACTGGCGCCACCCACCGCACTGACCAGTACCGCGCCCAAGGCAACCCCATCCACAATCGTGTGAACACACAGGCCGGCCAATAAACCGGCGGCGCCCATTTTTTGCTCAGGCAGATGCGCATGGTCGTGCGCATGCGCATGGTGATGGGCATCTGCGGAGGACAGCTCACAGTCTGCCGCTGCGCTGCCAAAATCATGCTGATGAAAATGGAACCAGCGCAATAAAAGCAGCATGAACACAAGCCCCGCGAGCGTCCAGATCATGACGGTATCAATCGCTCCTGCGGCGGCAAAGCTATGGGGAATCAAGTGTAGGAGCGCAACGCCCAGCATCAATCCCGAAATCAGACTCAACACCATCTGTGTGCGAGTGTGGGTCATGAGAAACAGCCGCGGTAAACCGCTTCCCAGCAGTGATGCGGCGAACAGTGCGACGCTATAGAGCGCCAGAACGGATGTTCCTGCCACGCGACTACCCCCCCACCAGATTATCGCGGTGAATCATTTCTTCTTCACCGCAGTACCCCAGAACAGACTCGATATCGGCGGAACCCTTGCCGATCAGCGCGCTGGCTTCACCACTCGCGTAATTCACCAAGCCGCGAGCTCGCTCGCGACCGGCACTGTCGACACAGGAAACCAGGTCGCCGCGTTGAAACTCGCCGGAGACCCCGACAATACCAATCGGCAACAGAGAACGACCCTGCTCCGAGACACCCCGAACCGCACCCTCGTCCAGCACCAGCGTGCCTTTGGCATGCAGCAGGCTGGCCAGCCACTGTTTACGCGCGCTTTGGGGCTGGCGGTGAGTTTGCAGAAAAGTCCCCAGCGGATCACCCGCAGTGACCTGCGCAATCACATCGGGTAACCGGCCATTGGCTATCACCGTGCCCGTTCCCGAGCGTGCAGCGAGACGCGCCGCACTCAACTTAGTGGCCATGCCTCCGCGGCCGAGCGCACTGCCCGTCCCCGCCACAA
>CALKEI010000047.1 GCA_938085095.1 uncultured Luminiphilus sp.
ATGCGGAATACCGCGGCATCTTCGATAAGGATAAAGCCTTGAGCCGCCGGTTTCAGAAGGTCGATGTACTCGAGCCCTCGGTGGAGGACGCCTACAAGATTCTCAAAGGCCTCAAGTCGCGTTTTGAGGCGCACCACAAGCTCCGATATACCGACAAGGCCCTTCGCGTCGCTTCCGAGATGGCCGCGCGCTATATCACTGACCGATTTTTGCCTGACAAGGCGATCGACGTGATTGACGAAGCGGGGGCCTTCCAGCAGCTACGTGCGCCCAGCAAACGCAAGAAAGTGCTGGGGCCGAGTGATATCGAAGCGGTAGTAGCCAAGATTGCACGAATCCCGCCGAAAACAGTCAGTAGTGATGACAAGGCATTGCTCGGCAAACTGGAAGGTAACCTTAAAATGACGGTGTTCGGGCAGGATGCCGCTGTGTCTCAGATGGTGGGCGCCATCAAACTGGCACGTGCCGGGCTCCGTGCCGGCCAGAAACCTATAGGGTCCTTTCTACTTGCCGGGCCCACGGGTGTTGGCAAGACCGAATTGACCCGCCAACTGGCGCTGCAAATGGGGCTCGAGCTGCTCCGTTTCGACATGTCGGAGTATATGGAGCGCCACACCGTGTCTCGTCTTATCGGCGCGCCACCGGGATATGTGGGCTTTGATCAGGGCGGGCTGCTCACCGATGCGGTGAGCAAGCATCCGCATTGCGTTGTTCTGCTCGATGAAATAGAGAAAGCGCACCCGGAAGTGTTCAACCTGTTGTTGCAGGTGATGGATCACGGCACGTTGACCGATAATAACGGACGCAAAGCGGACTTCCGGAATGTGATTCTGGTGATGACAACGAATGCGGGCGCCGAGAACGTGAGTCGCCGCTCGATCGGGTTTTCGATGCAGGATCACTCCACGGATTCTCTTGAGGCAATCAACCGCACCTTTACCCCGGAGTTCCGAAATCGCTTAGATGCGATCGTCCCGTTTGGTCCGTTGGGCGAGGATGTCATTTTGACCGTCGCGGACAAATTCCTGACGGAGCTGCAGTCCCAGCTCGATGAGCGGCAAGTAGTGATAGAGGTGGACGAAGAAGCCCGTCTTTGGCTGGTAGAACAAGGCTATGATGCGACGATGGGCGCGCGTCCGATGGAGCGCGTGATTCAGGAGCATATCAAGAAGCCACTGGCCGATTTGGTGTTATTTGGAGCTTTGGCGAAAGGGGGTTCCGCGATAGTGACGGTGAATGAAGAGCGCAGCGGGCTACTGATTGAGGCGCTCGTAGAGACTGGCGAGCCCGTAGAGGCCTAGAGAGCAGTCAGCTCCGATGTGAGTGAGGGGCTGTCTTGGAGAACGATGCCGAGGCGGCGTTGAGATTGGCCCCAGTGCTTTATCGCTCCCGGTAGGTAATGCGCCCCTTGGTCAAGTCATAGGGGGTGAGCTCAACACGCACCTTGTCACCGGTCAGGATGCGAATGTAGTTTTTGCGCATCTTCCCTGAAATGTGAGCTGTCACGACATGCCCGTTTTCGAGCTTGACCCGAAACGTGGTATTGGGAAGTGTGTCGATGATTTCGCCTTCCATTTCGATCTGATCTTCTTTCGCCATTCAGGCTCTGCCTCCTCAGGTTAGGTGCGCCGCACTGTATCGGAAAGTCAGGGTGGGGGAAAGCGCTGAGTGTGCTCTCCGCGCCTTATGGGTTCCCGCTATCGGGCTCGAGTAACGATACGACAGCCGTGGTGTCATGGAATGAGGTTTGCTCGGTTTTTTGCTGCTGCCACTGGCCATCAACAAACAACTCAAGTGGCGTGAATCGAGCTTTATAGGACATCTTGCGGCAGCCGTCGATCCAGTAACCGAGATAGACAAAAGGCAATCCTGCAGCCCGTGCTTCGCGAATTTGCAGCAAAATCGCCTCGGTACCGAGGCTTCTGTTTGAGTGATCCGGATCAAAAAAAGTATAAATAGCGGCCAACCCGTCGAGCATTTTGTCTGCCACCGTGACGGCCACCAGTCGCTCCCCCTGATAGAGTCGATAATAGTTCGCGCATCCTAGGCCATCGTTAAGAAAGGATTCGTATTGCTCCCGCTCCGGGGGATACATGTCGCCGTCAGCATGGCGTGATTCGATGTAGCGGCGGTAGAGGTTATAGGCCTCATCGTCAAGGATCGACTCAGAACGCTCCAGACGAAGATCAGCATTGCGACGCTGAACTCTTTTTTGGGTTCGGTTGAGCTGAAAATCGTCGACGCGTACGCGCGATGCAATGCAGGCGCTGCAACGCGCGCAGTGGGGGCGGTAGACGTGGTCTCCGCTTCGCCGAAAACCCAACAGGGACAGTTGCGTATAGAGCTCTGGGCTCAGCCTCTGTCTCGGGTCAACAAAGAGCGTAGTGGCTTCCTCTCCCTCTAGGTACGAGCACCGATGGGGAAAGGTGGTATAGACCTTAATCTCTCTTAACGATGCCGTCATATGAGCTCAGCCACGGTCTGAATAAGTCTGCCACCCAGTCGGCGGTCAAGCCCTTGCGGATAGGAGGGCAACAGACACAGTGGGTTACGTAATATGCTCGACATAGGGGTCTTTATAGCGTCCCTCAGGTGATTTTCAAAGTCTTGACGTGACATTACGTGTGCGCCGAGCGACTCGAGGTGAGGGTTGTAGACCTGGCAGTCAATGATTTCAATGCCGTGATCCTTGCACAGTCTGCTGAGAGCCACGAAAGCCACCTTGGAGGCATTGGGCTCAAGCGAGAACATGGATTCGCCGAAGAACACGTTATCGAGCAGCACCCCATATAAGCCACCGATTAAACGTTCACCGTCCAGCACTTCAATGGAGTGCGCCACGCCTAGCTCATGGAGCTCGAGATAGGCCTGCAACATGTTTTGTGTGATCCAGGTTCCGGACTCCTCATTGCCCCGATCGATCCGAGCGCAGCGCGTCATGACCTCGGAAAAGGCCGCGTCATAACGGAGGGCCCAGCCACTGCGACGAGCTGCTTTTTTCAGCGATCGGCTGATATGAATCTGGTCAGATTTTAGAATGAGTCTCGGATCGGGGGACCACCACAGGATCTCCTCGTCGGATTCGAACCACGGAAAGATGCCCTGACTGTAAGCACACAGTAGCGTGCTCGGCTGCAGGTTACCCCCCGTGGCAAGCAAACCGTTGGGGTCGGTCATGGCCTGCGAGGTGGGCGGGAAGGGGTTATACAAGTTCAGCTCGGGTCGAGGCCATCCAGATACTTTTCTGCATCCAGCGCCGCCATGCAGCCGAAGCCTGCAGAGGTAATGGCCTGACGGTAAATATGGTCAGCGACATCGCCCGCTGCAAAGACCCCGTCGACGCTGGTGTGAGTGGCTTGTCCAGCGGTGCCTGAATGGACCGTCAGGTACCCGCCGGCCATCTCGAGTTGCCCCGCAAAAAGGTCGGTATTCGGTTTATGTCCGATAGCAATAAAAACGCCTGACAAATCGAGCTGCTCACTGTCGGAGGTGGCGTCGGTGGATTGTATCTGTATTCCTGTGACGCCCGTTTCATCGCCCAGTACTTCTTCTAACGTGCGGTGCCAGTGCAGTTCAACCTTTCCCTCTGCCGCGCGCTGCATGAGCCGATCCTGAAGGATCTTTTCTGCTCGCAAACTGTCGCGTCGATGAATGAGATGCACTTTTGAGCAAAGATTGCTGAGGTATAGGGCTTCTTCGACCGCCGTATTACCGCCACCCACCACGGCGACCTCTTGATTGCGGTAAAAAAATCCATCACAGGTGGCGCAGGCGCTGACCCCCTTTCCCATGAATGCCGATTCCGAGGGTAAGCCCAAATATTGGGCTGAAGCCCCCGTGGCGATAATAAGCGCATCGCAAGTGTAGTCCGCAGTCCCTTTGACGATAAAAGGGCGCTGAGAAAGATCGACGGTTTCAATGTGATCAAACACCACGCTGGCTTCGAGGCGCTCAACGTGCGCTTGCATCTGCTGCATCAGTTGGGGTCCCTGAAGGTCATGATTCCCTCCGGGCCAATTTTCAACCTCAGTGGTGGTCGTTAATTGACCGCCTTGCTGGAGCCCGGTAATGACAACAGGGTTGAGGTTCGCTCGCGCCGCGTAAACTGCAGCGGTATAACCGGCTGGCCCGGATCCGAGAATCATCAGGCGATGGTGAGAGGGTCTGCTCATGAAATTGTTCCGTTACTGCAGTAGGAAAGTGCCGCTAACGTCGGCGGCGCTAGCCTAGCGCAGGTGCGGGCTTGAGGCCAGTGTGAGCTGATGCTGGCCTCTAATAGCGACAGTGGAATGACCTTAAACCCATGAATTCCCGCGTGAATATGAGCCAATTCGCGAGGGGGGCTGTGCTAGCATAGGGATTTCCAGCATTGGTTGCACGATCGTGGCAGGCAGAGGCAAAGCGGCAGCGGCAAAATCAGAGCGCGAGGGGCAGACCTTTGGCCGGCGCAGGTTGCGAGACGTCCTGTTCATCGGTGTGGGTGCGGCCTGTCTTTTCGTCTTGATGGCGCTAGTCACCTACAGCGAGGCAGATCCGGGATGGTCTGCCAGCGGTACGGGCGACGCGATTGACAATTTAGGCGGTATAACCGGCGCGTTTCTTGCCGACATCTTTTTTTCTCTGATCGGATCAGCGGCCTACTTGGTTCCGTTGCTCCTGGCCTACCGTGCCGTTTCGCTTCTCCTCTCCGAGGACGACCATGAGCCGATTGACTGGCAGGTCTTTGGGCTTCGCGCGCTCGGACTCATGTTGCTTGTGGTGGCTGCGACGGCACTGCGCGCCCTCAACGATGCGGGCGATTCCGGCTTGCCTCAGGGGGCTGGCGGCATCATGGGTTCAGTAATCGGAGCGGGCTTTGATCAAGCCTTCAATCCCGTCGGGGCGCGGTTGGTGCTGGTAACGCTGTTTTTGCTGGGTCTGACTGTTTTTGCTGATATCAGCTGGCTAAAGGTGATCGATTGGCTCGGGCGACGCGTGCTCGAGGGTGCTCGTTATCTCTATCGAGAGTGTGTGCGGTGGTTCGATCAGATGCGTGATCGTCGGGCCCGCGAAAAACAGCTCGAGGAGCGTAAAGTTCAGATCGAGCAGCACGTCGCGAAAGAAAAGAAACGTGCACCACCCAAGATCAAGCCACCTAAGGCAGCACCCATGCCGGGGGTGAGGGTAGAGCAGGAAAAGCAAAAGCCGTTGTTCGACATTCCTGTCTCGGGCGAGGTCCCCGCTCTTGATTTGCTGGATGCAACTGCCGACTCGGGTCCGCGGGGATACTCTGCCGCCGAGCTAGAGTCGCTCTCGCGGCTGTTAGAGCTCAAATTAAAAGATTTTGGTGTGATCGCCGAGGTCGTAGCCGTGTATCCAGGGCCGGTTGTGACCCGGTTCGAAATTCAGCCCGCTGCAGGCGTAAAGGTTTCAAGAATATCGAATTTAGCCAAAGACTTAGCAAGATCATTGGCAGTCATTTCTGTGCGAGTGGTTGAGGTTATCCCCGGCAAAAGCGTCGTGGGCATCGAGATTCCTAATGCAGACCGACAAACCGTCAATTTTAAGGAGGTGCTGGCTTCCAGAACCTTCGAAGAGTCCAAATCAACCCTCACGTTTGCCCTGGGCCACGATATCGCCGGGTCTCCGGTTGTGGCCGACTTGGGCAAGATGCCCCATGTTTTGGTGGCGGGCACCACCGGCTCAGGTAAGTCCGTGGGCGTCAACTGCATGCTGGTGAGCCTGCTGTATAAAGCAACGCCAGCCGACCTGCGGCTGATCCTAGTGGATCCTAAAATGCTCGAGCTGTCGGTCTATGATGGCATCCCCCATCTACTCACGCCCGTGATCACCGATATGAAGGATGCCGCTAACGGCCTCAGATGGTGCGTGGCAGAGATGGAGCGGCGCTACAAGTTGATGTCTCTGCTCGGCGTGCGCAATCTGCAGGGCTATAACCGCAAGGTGCTCGACGCGGAAAAAGAAGGAAATCCTATTCTTGACCCGATGTGGAAGCCGGACCCGGTGTTGGAATTAACAGAAGAAGAGCAGGTGCACCCTACGCTAGAAAAGCTACCCAGTATCGTCGTAGTGATCGACGAGTTCGCAGACATGATGATGATTGTGGGCAAAAAGGTCGAAGAGTTGATTGCCCGCATCGCACAGAAAGCGCGCGCAGCCGGGATTCATTTGGTACTGGCGACGCAGCGCCCTTCGGTCGACGTGATCACCGGTCTGATCAAGGCGAACATCCCGTCACGGATCGCGTTTTCGGTCAGCTCCCGCGTGGACTCGCGGACTATTCTTGACCAAGGGGGTGCCGATCAGCTTTTGGGTTATGGGGATATGTTATATCTGCCCGCCGGGTCCAGTGTCCCGGTAAGAGTCCACGGTGCCTTCTGCTCCGACGACGAGGTGCATCGGGTGGTAGCTGACTGGAAGCGGCGCGGCGACCCCAAGTATCTGGACGGACTGCTTGATGAGGGCGGTCAGACTCCGGTTACCGCTAACGAGATTCAATCTGCGGCGTCGGGCGACGGAGATGCTGAGTCGGACGCGCTGTATGACGAGGCCGTTGACTACGTCTGTCGAAGCCGTCGCGCCTCGATTTCTTCTGTGCAGAGAAAGTTACGCATTGGATATAACCGAGCGGCCCGACTCATCGAGGCGATGGAAGCCGCCGGTGTGGTCACAGAAATGGGCAGTAACGGGCAGAGAGAGGTGCTGGCGCCACCCCCTCCGGAGGAATAAGTGCTGCTGTTACGCCTCATGTGTTTACTTCTCGTCATGGTGGCGCTGTCGGCGAGGGCAGATGTACTGGATCTGCTCGCAGCGAGACAGGGTATGGCGGGGGAATTTACGCAGGAAATCTTCAGCTCTGAAGGGGTGCTACTGGAGCGATCTTCTGGTGAATTTGCGCTGCTGAGACCCCGTTATTTGCGGTGGGAGATTGAAAGCCCAGACAGGCAGTTACTGATTGCGAGCGACGGCCGGCTCACTCAGGTCGACTGGGATCTGGAAGTGGTCGTTGAACGGCAAATACCGCAGGACCAACGCAGCCCCTTCGACTGGCTGCTAGCGTCGCGCTCTGAACTGGAGTCAGCCTTTTCAATCGAGGTGTCAGCCAACACCGCTGTCCTGACTCCGTATGATCCACGTGCGCTATACCAGCGCTTGGACATTACCTATGAGCCGGCCGCCGGCTGGCAGCTCAGGGCAGAAGATCGGGGAGGGCAAGTGCTCAACATCGAGCTCAGTGAGGACCGGGAGCGGCCGCCTCACGCTGCTGACTTTGTCGTACCGGACACGCCTTTCTAATCGGGTATCCTTTCAGTGAATAGCGAACCTGACTTATTTGCCGCCTCGTCGAAAGATCTCGAGCCCCTCGCCGCACGTATGCGTCCCCAATCCCTTGACGAGGTAGCGGGGCAATCGCATTTGCTGGGCGCCGATCAACCTTTGCGTCGAGCCATCGAGTCGAGCGCACTGCACTCGTTCATACTCTGGGGGCCGCCAGGGGTGGGTAAGACCACGCTTGCCCGATTGGTTTCGGTGTACAGCGACGCACTGTTTCTTCAGATATCTGCCGTATTCTCCGGCATCAAGGATATTCGGGCCGCGGTTGACCAGGCGCGTGAAGCAGCCGCGCGTGGACGCCGGACCGTCCTGTTTGTCGACGAAGTGCACCGTTTCAATAAAACCCAACAAGATGCATTTTTGCCGCATATCGAAGACGGTACGCTTTGCTTTATCGGCGCGACCACCGAGAACCCCTCGTTTGAGGTAAACAGCGCGTTGCTGTCTCGGCTTCGGGTATACCGGTTGAGACCGGTCGCAGAGGACGCGCTGACTGCCCTGTTAACGCGGGCCCTGCAGCAGTGTTATCCCGGTGTTGTGGCATCGGAGCGTTTTTTGGCTGGCCTCGCGTCACTGGCAGACGGTGACGCGAGGCAATCGCTTAATCTGCTTGAGTTGGCTGCGCATCTGGCCCACAGCCAAAACGAGGGTGAGACGCTTGACGAGTCGCTGTTACAAGAATTGATGGCTAGCGGTGTCAGGCGATTTGATAAAGGCGGAGACGTCTTTTATGAACAAATTAGCGCGTTGCATAAGTCCGTTCGGGGATCAGACCCCGATGCGGCGCTCTACTGGTTAGCACGTATGCTGGATGGTGGATGCGATCCACTGTATATCGCTCGACGTTGTATTCGTATGGCGTCCGAAGACATTGGGCTCGCCGATCCAAGGGCGCTTCAGTTGGCGCTGGATGCCACCTCGGTTCAGGAGCGACTGGGTAGCCCGGAGGGGGAGTTGGCGATCGCGCAGGCGGTGGTGTATCTCGCCTGCGCAGCGAAAAGCAATGCGGTTTACCGCGCCTTCGATGGTGCCCGCGAAGCGGCAAAAAACACCGGGTCAGCAGAGGTGCCGTTGCCGTTGCGTAATGCACCCACGGCGCTTATGCGTGAGCAGGGGTATGGTGAGGGCTATCGCTATGCGCATGATGAGTCCGGCGCCTTTTCTGCAGGGGCAGATTACTTTCCTGACGAGATGGAGGCGATTCGATTTTACGAGCCCACTGATCGGGGGCTGGAAGGCAAGATCAAAGAAAAGCTCGACCGGCTGCGGGCGCTAAACGCGCAAGTCACTCAGGAAAAGATGCCATGACAACAGGATATTGGCTGGCGGTCGCGCTGGGCGGAGCGATCGGGTCGATGGGAAGGGCAGGGATCTCCGTGTGGCTGCCCTCGGTGGGCGCTTTCCCGCTACCGACCTTTGCCGTCAACCTGCTGGGCTCTCTCGCTATTGGCTTGATTTGGGCAACGCTAAGCCGAATCGATGCCAGCCCGGTTTGGAGTGCTTTTGTGATCACCGGGGTGCTGGGAGGCTTTACAACGTTCTCCAGTTTTTCCCTTGAAACGCTCCAGCTGTTTGAGCAGGGCGCTTGGCAGACAGCACTGCTCTATCTTGCACTCAGCTTGTTGACCTGCGTGTTCGGTGCGGGACTCGGTGTGGGTCTGATCAAGCTTGTGGCGTGATTCGCGTATTTTCGCACACCAGACCACGATCGTTTCGCGGTAAACTCGCGACCCTCTCGGTAAAGTACGTTAACCATGCTTGATATCAAAACCATTCGCCAGAACCCCGAGCAAGTGGTTGCGGCGCTTGAGAAGCGCGGCATCCAGTTTGACCTGAGTCACTTCGAGGCGCTAGACGCTCGGCGCAAAGCCGCAGATACGCGCTCGCAGGGTCTGCTGGCTGAACGAAAGGCTGCATCAAAGAAAATTGGTGAGTTGGTGTCTTCTGGGCGCAGCGTAGACGAAGCAAAATCAGAAGTGGATGACATTCTCGCGCGTCTTGCATCCGAGCTGGAGGTCGCGACCAACGAAGCCGAGCAGGTTCAGGCCGAAATTGATGCGCTGCTGGGGGGGACACCTAATCTTCCAGACGAGCGCGTGCCGTTGGGCGCATCGGAGCAGGACAACGTTGAGGTGCTGACCTGGGGTGAGCCGCCAACATTTTCCTTTGAAGCGAAAGATCATGTCGATTTAGGCGAGGCGCTCGCGCAAATGGATCTGGAGGCTGCCAGCCAGATTGCCGGCGCCCGTTTCTCACTCCTTTCAGGGGATCTCGCGCGTCTGCACCGTGCGTTGATCCAGTTCATGCTGGACCGTCACACCCAGACGCATGGCTACACAGAAGTCTACGTGCCTTATATTGTTAATGAGGCGTCACTGACCGGGACCGGTCAGCTGCCCAAGTTTGCAGAAGATCTGTTCCGGCTGGAGGGTGATCAGGGTTTTTATCTGGCACCCACAGCGGAAGTTCCTGTCACCAACATGGCGCGCGGGCGAATTTACTCTGCGGACGAATTGAGTGATTCTGGTCTGTGTTATGTGGCGCACACGCCTTGCTTCCGTAGCGAGGCAGGCAGTTATGGGCGTGACACGCGAGGTCTCATTCGACAGCACCAGTTCGAAAAAGTGGAGCTGGTCCAGATTGTCAGGCCCGTGCACTCCGGAGCGGCATTGGAGGCCTTAACGGGGCATGCGGAAGCCATTTTGCAGGCGCTTGAGCTGCCCTACAGAAAGGTGGTCCTCTGCGGCGGCGATTTGGGCTTTAGCGCTGCGCTCACTTACGATCTTGAGGTCTGGCTACCCGGTCAAAGCGCGTACCGTGAGATTTCAAGCTGCTCTAATTTCCGAGACTTTCAGGCCCGCCGTCTTCAGGCGCGCTGGCGCAGCCCCGAAACAGGAAAGCCAGAATTGGTTCACACCCTTAATGGGTCGGGGTTGGCAGTCGGCAGGACCTTGGTCGCAGTGATGGAGAACGGCCAACAGGCAGATGGCAGCATTGCATTACCCGAGGCATTAAGGCCGTACCTCGGGGGACAAGACGCTATCTCTGCGTAGCATCCCAGAGAGCGGGGCTATCGGCTCCTCACTGTAGGTTGTTGGCAGCCGCGCTCGCCGGGTCCCGTCCCGCAATGCCTGTGTTGGGTCGCAGGGTGATGACGTCAACAAGAATTCTGCCGGTCTCAACCAGCAAAACGTCTGGGATTTCGTCTTGGTCGGAGTCGGCTACCGCTTCAGCTGGCTGCTCAGTTTTCGTTTCGTCAGCATGCCCTGATTCCTCGAGTGCACTATCACCTTCCTCGGCGCCATCTAGGCGCTCAAGCGGGGCTAAACCCTTGGCCACCCGGCGTTTGTTTTCTATCGCCAGTGCCTTGGACTCTTGATTGTCACGTAGCGCTACCCGCCCAGACTCCTGAAGCGGCAGCGCGGTGATGGATCGCGCCTCCTGTGCAATGCTGACTTGATCCTCGAGATACAAGTAGTCAGGGTCATTTGCAGCCCGCTTTTCATGTAACGTTGTCAGCATTGGCAGTATCGCGCTGTAATCGTGGTAGCGGTTAAATCTCGCCGGCGCGATCTGATCCCAGGCCAGCGCATTATCCAGTGCGCTCTCGCCGATTTCCTTTGGGTCAAACAGGGATGGGTAGTCGATGTCAGGAATCACTCCGCGATGCTGCGTGCTGTCACCAGAGATGCGATAAAACTTACTCTCCGTGATTTTTAGCTGCCCCTCCTGCAGTGGCACCAGAGACTGCACGGTACCCTTACCGAACGACTGTTCACCCACCACGATACCTCGACCATAATCCTGAATGGCGCCCGCGAATATCTCGGATGCCGAAGCGCTAAGACGATTGATCATGACCGCCAGTGGACCCTCGTAATAACTCGAGCGACGCCGCTTGCCGTCTCGCCAGACGCGGCTTTCAGCCGAACGAATTTGCACCGTTGGGCCGTACTCGATAAATAGGCCCGTCAGCTGATTGGCCTCCTGCAGAGATCCGCCCCCGTTGCCCCGCAAATCGATGACCAAGCCCTCGACCCCCTCGGCAACCAGCTCGTCGATCAATTTTTGTACGTCTCGGGTAGTCGACCGATAGTTTTTATCGCCGCGACGATAGGCGTCAAAATCGATGTAGAAAGCCGGAATATCGATCACGCCGATGCGATGCTGTTGGTCCGCCTCGTCAGTGAACTCAATTATCTCCTTTTGGGCGGCCTGTTCTTCTAACTTGACCTCATTGCGTCGAATGGGAACGATTCGTCGCTGATCTGTTTTGCCTTTTCCGGGAATGACCTCGAGGCGAACGAGAGTGTCTCGAGGCCCTCGAATCAGGTCTACAATTTCATCGAGTCGCCAACCCACAACGTCTTCAATTCCGCCTGACTCGCCCTGGCCCACGCCGATGATCAAGTCGGAGGGACGCAGCTCGCCTTGCTTGTCGGCCGGGCCTGCGGGTATCAGACGGCTCACTTTGGCGTACTCGTCATCTATTTGGAGCATGGCGCCGATACCTTCAAAAGACAGGCTCATGTTGATATCAAAGTTTTCCGCTCGGCGCGGCGAGAAGTAGTTGGTATGCGGATCGTATTGCTCCGCAAGCGTGTTGGCGTAGATTTGGAACACGTCTTGGGAATTATACTGGTCCAGTCTGGAAAGCTGGTTGATGTAGCGGCGCTCGAGCGTCTCGGGGATTTCCTCCGCCGCCTTGTCCGCGAGCATCAGGCTGAGCGCCTGATTTTTTAGCCGCTTCCGCCAACGCTCATCCAGTTCTTCCGCATTGGGCGCCCACGGCATTGTGGAGTGGTCGATAACCAAATACTCATTGAGTTCGTAATCAAAGCTCGCCAGGGTCTCCGGCAGTGCCGCAATGATCTTTTCAAGTCGATTTCGCAGCTTCTCATGGTAACGATTGAACATGGCGAAGGCTGGATCTAGGTCACCTCGACGGCCCGCATTGTCCAGCTCCAATTGCCACGGTGTAAAAGCGGCAATGTCTGCTGCATCGAAAAACATCCGCTGAGGGTCCAGCGCATCGAGGTAGGCCACAAAGTGCCGTGCGGCGAGCACGTCGTCATAGCGCCGACTCGCGTAGTGGCGCTCCTCGATAACCTCAATCAGCTCTTTGAGGGTGTTTCCCTGCTCGGCGCTTGAGACCAGCGCGTGGCTGACCAACGGAGCGCTCAGCAGCCCTAGCGCGATCACGCCTCCGAAAATCTTGAGTCTGTTCAGTGCTGACACAACGTCATGCTCCTCTATCCCTCCGTGGATGCAACGGATCCCCTACGGTAATGCACTCAGAAGGGATGACCAAATCGCAAATATAGCGCCTCGTTATCGCTTTTACCCTTGGCAATCTCCAGTCGGATCAATACCGAAGCTTCCTCCTTGAGCATATAGGACACGCCAACACCTAACGACGGGTAGGTGGCGTCACCGCAGGAGAGATCTTTTCCGGCGAAATCTTCTCCGAACTGGCAGCCAACCCCGCCGAAAGCAATCAGGCCAAGCTTGCGTGTCAGCGGGAATCTGCCCTCTACCAATACATGAGAGTAGTGACGCGAGAGATAGTTCCCCATGGTATAGCCCGGCAAGGTAACCGAGGAATAGCCGGATAGCGGCGCATCATCGGTAACGCGACCCTTCAGTTGCAGCGCAATGACGGGGGCTCGCTGCGTGCGACTCGAAGAGCGTCGCTTTGTCGAGTGATACCAGCGCAGGTCTGCATAACCCACGTCGAAGGAGGACTCGCCGCCAAGGCTTTCCCGATAGGCAAAATTGTGCAGCGTAAACAGGTGTCCTGCGGAAGGATCTCGCTGATGATCCATCGTGTCGTGCTGAAACACCACGCCAAGCCCTGTGGCGTCAAATCCCGCTAGCCCAACTTGGGTCAGCAATCCCTCTAGCAGCCCATCGGCACCCACGGCGTAGTTCGTGCTGACC
The DNA here is from genome assembly GCA_938085095.1 of uncultured Luminiphilus sp. Lineage (GTDB taxonomy): Bacteria > Pseudomonadota > Gammaproteobacteria > Pseudomonadales > Halieaceae > Luminiphilus. Next base: position 13,276 of record CALKEI010000047.1, read on the forward strand.
CCTTGGATGCCGCCAAACCAGCCCCCCTTCCGGAGTTGGTGGAGGTACCTGAAGCCATAGGTATGGACGTTGTCTTGAGTGTTGACGGATTGTCCGGATCCCAGAAAGTCATCGTATTCATTATTGATCTCGGCGGTTGCAGCCAACAGACTTAGCCGTCGCGTATCAGCGCCCCAATAAAGCTGGCTAAATGCAGCGGCCGTCGAAGAGTCGGTGTCGGAGTATGAAACTGTCAGGCCTGTCATCGATGGAGTGGACTGAGCATCCAGTCGCTTTAAGTAAGCAATCAGCGCGCCGACGTTGGCACCGAGCTTGGGATCCGCCGACAGGGTGGGCGTAATCAGCCAGGGTTTGTCCTTCTTCGGGGCTTCGAGCGTCCCGGGCTCTGTCGCGTCCAGATCAGATTGTTCTCTGAGCGCCTCCTCAGAACGCACGCTGCCGGCAAGGGACGCGGAGACGGCCACGCAGAGCACACAAAGGAGGCCTAAAAGCGGGGACGGCTTTGCTGTTGCGCTCATCATTTGACTCATTACTAGTGGTCTACCCGAATGGGAGGAGTATCTGGCTTAGCCTGCTGCGACATCGGCCGTGAGCAGTCGGGGGAATGCTAACACTTCGCGCTGATGGAACGGTGTTCCAGAAGTGACAGGCTCAGCCTGATGTAGGGACTGCTTCGGCGATGGGTCCATGAAGTGCAAGGTCTTCATCGGCCATTAGCCAGGGAAGTCCTGCATGGGCGAGCCACTCGGCGGCCCCGGCCTCGGCTTTGAGGCAAGCCACAGTGGCAACGGCGCCTGCCGTTAGGCAATGTGAGTCGATGACGCTGACGCTCGCGGGACCATCAATAGGCCAACCCGAGCGGGGGTCCAGCAGATGTCCATAGGTGCGTCCGCGATGCTCGATCTTTCTCGCGTAGTTGCCGCTCGTCGCGATGGCCGAGTCGGTGAGGCTAACCGTGAGCAGGCTCCCCGACCCGCGGGGGTCTTGAATGCCGATCTGCCAGGGCTTGCCGTTCCTCTGCGCTCCAATTGTGGCAACATCCCCCGCCAACTCAATCATCCCAGAGCTCACGCCTGCCTCACGCATCAGGCGCATGACGCAGTCGGCCGCATATTCTTTGGCTAGGCCACCTAGATCAATCTCCATGCCCGCTTCTGGCAGGTGTAAGCCCGAGTCCCGCCATTCAATGCGATCCCAGCCAACCAGCTGCAGCGCCGACGCTATGTGCTCGGGGGAGGCCGAGCCGCTATTCTGAAAATTCCAGGCTCGGCGCAGTGGCCCCGAAGTAATATCAAACAGGCCATCGGACGCCCCCCAAAGCTGACCGGCCAGATCCAGTAACGCCCGCATTTCGGTGTCGAGCTCAGTGAACTCGCCCGTGCCGGCGCGACCGTTGATCGTGCTGACTAAGCTGTCGGAGAGGTAGCGACTGTATCGACCCTCCAGTGCGCCAAGCCGCGCGACCACTTCTGACCGGATATGCTCCAGATCTGCGGACTGCTCCGGTGAGGCGTCAATGACCAGGCAGGCGGGACCGCCCATTACGCTAAAGCGATGCTCCAGCCTTTGAATGCCATCAGTCAAAGCGCCAGGTCACCCCAACTGTGCCGCGCCAAAAGTCGACCAACGCCGGAGCCGAGTCGCCCCCAAAGAGCCCCCAACTGGCGTCACTCATGTAACGCTCTGCCTCAAACTCGAGTGACCATGCGCCATTGACCGCAATCGCCCAGCGCGCGCCGATCGTGACTGCCCCATATGAAGAAAGACGATAATCGTCGGCGTAGTCTAGTGCGCTGGTATCGGCTATCACGCTAAAAAAATCAGCTTCACGCTGACTGTAATACCGGAGGTAAGGCGTGATGAGACTTCGAGAAAGGTTTTGCGCCCAGCCGAGCTCCAAGGTGTGCGAGTCTGTGCCCCAGCTGTCCGCGTAGTAGCGATAATCCACCTGCAGTGCAGCATCGCGATCGATAAAGAAATGCCGATAACCTGCAGAGAGCGCAATACGCTCGTGGGTATCAGGCCGTTGATCCCTGAGCTTATAGGGGTCAGAGAGGTACCCCTCGCTGTAAGTATAGTTCACCCCGATCCTGGCAATCGCGGTGCGGGACAGTATCTGTGAAACACCGAAATAGCCCGACTGTGTGTCGAGGTCAGCCTCGCTGATAAAGACGGGAATAACCCCTTGGGTTGGGTTGAGCGTGTCGCGCGAAGAGCTGACCGATGCGGTCCAGGTTCTTGCATCATCAGCCGTATTCCACGAGGCATCAAGGGCGAGGGCCAGCGCCTCATAATCGTCCTCATCTGAATGACTGACCGATAGTCCCGCATTGCCATCGGCCCAAAAGTAGCGTGTCGTAACGCCCACCTCAACCCGATTGTCTTGAATGCTCGCGCCACTCATGATCACGCCTGGCTCTCCATTTTGCTGGGCACCCACGAACCAGGGGGAGGCGCCGGTTTGATAGTCGTTCTGGACATCGAGCGCTACTGACCAGCTAGCCCCGACGGGGGCCTCAATCCAAAGTTGTGTGATATCGATATCGTAGCGGTCGGTTGCCCCGAAGATAACGGCATCGCGATCAATGCTGTCTTCACTGTAACGGGTATATCGAAGTCCGACTTCGGTGAATGCTGGGGGCGCGTCCGCCACGCTAGGCAGCGCTTGATAAGCCGGCAGCACCAGTAAAGACTGACTCAGGCGCCGAATTAAGGGGCTGGAGGAGGGCAGCGGTCTGCGCCGTTGCTCAGTTGCAACCACACCCGCCTCCCGCAGCGCCTGTGCCGCCCGATGAGGCCTCTTTGCTGGTATATACGTGCCCTTTGAGCTTTTCGTTTCGGGAACTGGACTGCCACTGCATGCCTTGTTCCGCCAGATGGCCCCGCTCAAAGGGCGCAACGACTTCAGTCGTTCCGCATCCCCACATGGACACCATCAATGCCATGGCCAGGTACATTCGCCATTGCGCTGTCATAAGCTCCCTCCATTGAGCGGCCAAGTCGCATTCTGACACGAAGTTTAGAACTTATTGCATGGCGCAGTCTGGGTCTGCTTAAAATGTAGAGCGGCTCGCAATTGTAATGCTCGGTGTCGGAATCGATCACTCGGCGCGCCACGGAAAAAGTGCGCCGTTGGGCTTGTTGAAACGTATTGATTTGCACTAGGGTTCATCACATTAATCAGCTCAAGGAGTAGAGTGATATGACACGGAACGTTAATACACCGCCATTCGTTTATTGCCGGGGTTTGCTCGCGGCGTGCTTGGCGATCTGGGTGAGTCCCGCGG
>CALKEI010000048.1 GCA_938085095.1 uncultured Luminiphilus sp.
CTCTGTGAGCCGCTTGCACACGCGCTGAAACAGCTCGGTAGCAGTCATGCGCTGGTGCTCCACAGCGAAGACGGTCTCGACGAGATTTCTATCGCCGCATCGACCCATGGCTTCGAATTAAAAGCGGGTGAGATCGCGCCCATCACCATCGAGCCTGCAGCCTTCGGCCATCGCTACGATTCGCTGGAAGGACTTCAGGTCACGACCGCAGAGGCCTCTGCAACGCTGATTCGAAGCGCGCTTGGTGGAATGGAAGATGCGGCAAGTGTCAAAGCACGTTCCATCGTCGCGCTGAATGCGGGAGCCGGGATTTATGTTGCCGGCCAGGCGGAGAGCCTCGAGGCGGGGGTCACGTGCGCTGAGCGGGCGATCATATCGGGTGAAGCGGCCCAAAAATTGGAAGCCTTCGTTGCCTTTACTCAGAAGCTCTCTGCATCTGCCGATGGGGAGCCGGCGGCATGAAGACCAAGCTTGCGACACCGACAGTGCTCAGGAACATCTTCGATCGAAAGATCGAAGAAGTCGCAGAGCGGCAGCAAAAGCGACCGCTATCTGACCTTGAGCGTGCAGCTGCGGTTGCGGATCCTGTTCGGGGATTTCGTGAGTCATTGGCAGATCGGGTTGCGGGGGGGGAAGCCGCCGTGATTGCCGAGGTCAAGAAGGCCAGCCCGAGCAAAGGGGTGATTCGTGAAAACTTTCATCCCGCCGAGATCGCAGCGAGCTATGAGGCGGGGGGCGCGGCCTGTTTATCGGTGCTCACCGATATCGATTTCTTTCAAGGCGCTGACGAATATCTGCAAGCCGCCCGGGGTGCCTGTTCACTGCCTGTCCTGCGTAAAGATTTCACGCTGGACCCCTATCAGATATGGGAGGCGAGGGCGCTGGGTGCCGACGCGATTTTATTGATCGTCGCGTGTTTGGAGCTGCCGCATCTCAATGAGTTGCATGACTGTGCCAGAGAGATCGGTCTTGATGTGCTGGTCGAGGTGCACGACGAGGCGGAACTTGATGAGGCGCTGACGCTGGGTGGTGATCTGATCGGCATCAATAATCGCGATTTGCATACCTTTGATACCCGCCTGGATACGACCTATCGGTTACTTGAGCGGATTCCTCCTGAGGTGCAGGTTGTCACCGAAAGTGGGTTTAGCTCTGCCGAGCAGGTCACCGATATGCGCCGTCGGGGCGTGCACACTTTTTTAATCGGTGAAACCTTTATGCGTGCGGAGGACCCTGGCACCGCATTGGCTGCAATGTTTTCTAACGCCTGAAAGGTGGGGTCGCGCCGTTGGCTCGCAGTGACTGCTAGCGAGCGCGCAGCGAATAAAGAGTCGTGTTGCGCCCAGCGCTGAGCAACCCCACTCAGATCCAGTAGGTGGTTTTTGTCATCAGCTGACTTGCGAGCGTCATCGCATCTTTGACCGGGCGCGGAAATTCCTCTCCGCCGTGTTGTAACGCTTCTTCGCCATGCCGCTCTTCGTCGGTAAGCATCTGCTGCAAAATGAGTTGCGACTTTCGGTCTTCCCCGGGCAGGGCTTTCAAGTGCGCACGAAGATGGCCTGCAACGCGCTCTTCCGTAGCGTGAACAAAGCCAAGACTGACTTTGTCACCGGCCAGGGCAGTGACCGCTCCCAGAGCAAAAGAAGCAGCATAAAAAAGCGGGTTGAGTTTGCTGGGCGCTGCCTCGAGCTCCTGTAAACGGGCCTCGCACCAGGCGAGGTGGTCGGCTTCTTCCTGAGCAGCAGTCAGGAGTTTGTCTCGAGTCGTATTAGAGCGTGCGGCGAGTGCCTGACCCTGGTAGAGGGCCTGCGCGCAGACTTCTCCCGTGTGGTTCACGCGCATGAGTCCCGCGGCGTGTTCCCGCTCGCCGGCGCTCAAACGCGGTTCATCATGCCCCCTGGCGGGGGACGGTCGCGCAGTCCCCTCGGGGCTTGATATCGAATGGCCAGCCAGTCGCCGCAAGCGCTGATCAACCTGACTAAGAAGTCGATCGATGCCGGTAAGCGCCGGGCGGGGTGAGGTAGGAGTGAGCTCAGTCATGTTGCAAGCTTAACGGTCTATGGCGCGCCAACCAATATCCCGGCGGCAGACCATTCCTTCCCAGCTGATCCGGTCGACCCCGGCATACGCGGCGGCAATGGCCTCGGCGATCGAGTCACCCAGCGCGCTGACACACAGCACGCGACCGCCTTGAGTCACGACTGCATTACCTTCAGACCGGGTGCCCGCATGGAAGACTTTGGTGTTGGACGGCCAGTCACTGTCAAGTCCTGCAATGGCTTGGCCTTTCTCGTAGGTACCGGGATAGCCCCCGGCAGCGAGCACTACGCCGACGGCGGGCCGTGGATCCCAGACCGCAGACACCTGATCCAGACGACTGTCCAGCGCCGCCAGACACAGTGCCCCCAGATCGCTTTGCAATCGATGCATGATGGGCTGGGTTTCCGGGTCACCGAATCGGCAGTTGTACTCGATCACTGAGGGATTGCCCTCGGCGTCGATCATTAATCCGGCGTACAGAAATCCGGTATAAGGATGACCTTCCGCTGCCATGCCCTTGACGGTGGGCAGGATGACCTGCTGCATGACTTTGTCATACACGGCGTCGGTCACCACCGGGGCGGGCGAATAGGCACCCATGCCACCGGTATTGGGCCCGGTGTCACCTTCACCAATCCGTTTGTGGTCCTGAGACGTCGCCATGGGCAAGACGTGCTCGCCGTCGACCATCACAATAAAGCTGGCTTCTTCTCCCTCGAGGAAGCCCTCTACGACCACTCGTGCACCGGCCTCACCGAAGGTGTTGTCGGCAAGCATGTCATGAATAGCGGTTTCGGCCTCTTTGACGGTCATGGCGACGATGACACCCTTGCCCGCCGCAAGGCCGTCTGCCTTAATCACGATTGGCGCACCCTGATCGCGCACATAGGCTAATGCGGAGTCAATGTCGTTAAAAACCGCATAGGCTGCGGTCGGGATCTGGTGCCGCGCGAGAAAATCCTTGGTGAAAGATTTACTGCCCTCGAGTTGAGCCGCGCCCGCGGAAGGGCCAAAACAGGGCAGACCCTGCTCGGTAAAGTGGTCAACAATCCCTGCGACCAGCGGTGCTTCGGGTCCGATTACGGTGAGCACACAATGTTGCTCGAGGGCAAATTTCGCCAACCCTTCGATGTCCATGGGGTCTAGCGCAATGTTTTCGAGTTTCGGCTCAAGGGCCGTTCCCGCGTTACCCGGCGCAACAAAGACGCGCGCTACCGCATCGGGCTCTGCGAGCTTCCAGGCCAGTGCGTGTTCGCGTCCGCCGCTCCCTACCACCAGAATATTCATGCTACGGCCTCTCTTTGGTCGACAGTCAATGTCGGAAGTGGCGCATACCGGTAAAGACCATAGCCATCCCGGCTTCATTGGCTGCCGCAATCACTTCATCATCTCGCATCGAGCCCCCGGGCTGGATGACCGCTCCAATGCCGCGCTCGGCGGCATTGTCGATACCGTCCCGGAAGGGGAAGAAGGCATCCGAGGCCATCACCGCTCCTTTGACCTCGAGCCCGGCATGCTCGGCTTTGATCGCCGCAATGCGTGCAGAATTGACTCGCGACATCTGCCCCGCACCGACACCAATGGTGCGTTGGTTATTCGCGTAAATGATGGCATTGCTCTTGACGAACTTGGCCACTTTCCAGGCAAACAGCAAGTCTTCCCACTCGGCATCAGTCGGTGTGCGCTCGGTCGCCACCTTGAGCGCTTCGCGCCTGACCATACCGTCATCTCGATCCTGAATGAGCAGGCCGCCGTTCACGCGTTTAAAGTCGCGAGCAAATGCGGGAGCTGTCCACTGGCCTGTGCGCAGGAGGCGCACGTTTTCTTTTGCGGCGACGGCTGAGATGGCGTCATCCGATACTTCAGGCGCGATGATGACCTCTACAAACTGTCGTTCGACGATGGCCGCTGCCGTCGCACCGTCAAGCTCGCGGTTAAACGCGATGATGCCGCCGAAGGCAGACTCGGTATCGGTATGAAAAGCGAGGTCATAGGCACTCAGCAGATCCCCTGCTACTGCGACGCCGCAGGGGTTCGCATGTTTAACAATCACACACGCGGGTGCCTCAAAGGATTTAACGCACTCCAATGCGGCATCGGTATCGGCAACGTTATTGTAGGAGAGCGCTTTGCCCTGGAGCTGTTCGGCATTGCTGATGCCCACTTCCGACTGCCGGGCCTCTCTATAAAAGGCGGCGCTCTGGTGGGGGTTCTCGCCATAGCGCATTTCCTGCACTTTTTCGAGCTGCAGGTTAAAGGTGCGGGGGTAGTGCTCCGAGCCGCCCTCGGTCAGCCGGCCAAAGTGATTGGCGATCATGCCGTCATAGGCGGCGGTATGTTCATAGGCTTGAATAGCCAGATCAAATCGCATCGCCAGCGTGGTGTGGCCATCGTAGTCTTCGAGCTCTTTGAGTACCCGAGCGTAATGACTCGACGACACAACAATCGCGACATCGCGGTGATTTTTGGCTGCGGCGCGCACCATAGTGGGGCCGCCAATATCGATATTTTCGACGGCCTCTTCGAGCGTGCAATCAGCACGGGCAACCGTCGCTTCAAAGGGGTAGAGGTTGACCACTACCATATCGATCGCCGGAATACCGTGCTCGGCCATTACGCCATCATCCGTGCCGCGTCGACCAAGGATTCCGCCGTGGATTTTGGGGTGCAGTGTCTTGACCCGACCATCCATCATCTCGGGGAAGCCGGTATGGTCGGAGACCTCGACCACATCGATCCCCTCGTCGCGCAGCAGGCGACAGGTGCCGCCGGTAGAAAGGATCTCGATATCTCGCTGAGAGAGTGCACGCGCAAACTCAACGATGCCGGTCTTGTCTGACACACTGATAAGGGCGCGCCTCAGGGGGGCCAGTCCGGCTTCGCTCATGATTTATCGTTTCCTTTTTGCAGGTGTCTTGGGGGTTCTGGCTGATCGCTTTCGCTTGGGCGGTTCGGGCTCGTTCAACAGTCCGTGTTGGCGCAGTTTTTTACGCAGCGTGCCGCGATTTAATCCCAGCATCGCCGACGCGTGGCTTTGATTGTGTTGAGTGTAGTCGAGCACTGCCTCAAGCAACGGTTCTTCTATTTGCTGGAGCACCATGTCATACAGTTCGCTGCAGGGCTCGCCGTCGAGTGTGTCGAGGAAGTGGGCGATGGCCTCTCTGGCACTTTCTTTTAGGGGAGGCGGGGATACCTTGCTCTGCTTGCGCCGCTTCGGGGATGGGGTGTCTTTGGACGCGGTCATGCGGCTAGCCGACCGTTCTGTGTTTCAGGGGCCGGTGCTTGACACAGCGAGGGCAACCGATGGCCCAGTCTTGTCAGGTACGCCAGCTGCGTCTTGGCGTGCTCAAGTGGGTTGAATGTCTGACGCAAAGCGCGAGAGAGATCGGCGTCCATTGCTCCCTGCGACACGAGCGAATCGAGAAACCAGGCCTGATGCTTGCGAGCGATCCGCAGTCCAAGATGGTCGCCATGAAACTCATGGAGCTTCTGCACGTGACGCTGATGAAGCGCGAACTGCTCCATAACCGAGGGACAGAGTGCTTCTCCTGACGCTTCCGAGAGCGCACTCGCGATCGCACCCGGCAGCCAAAGTTGCCCCTGAGCGGCGCGGCCGATCATGATGCCGGCCGCACCGGTATGAGCAAGCACTGTGCGCGCCTTCTCAGCGGAGTCGATATCGCCATTGGCAATCACCGGGATCGAGACCGTTTCCACGATCTCGGCGATGGTTTGATATTCCGCCGCTCCTTTAAAGCGGTCCGCGCGGGTGCGGCCGTGGACGGTTAGCATTTGAATGCCGGCATTCTCCGCAATGTGGGCGATGCGAGTGCCATTGCGGTGTTCGGAATCAGTACCTGTGCGCATTTTCAGGGTGACAGGTACCGCTACCGCATTCACCACGGCCTCGAGAATGTGGCCCACCAGCGCCTCGTCTGCGAGCAGCGCGGATCCTGCGGCGCGCCGACAGACCTTTTTCGCCGGACATCCCATATTGATGTCGATAATCTCGGCACCCAAATCTGCGTTGAAGCGGGCTGCCGTTGCTAATTGCTGTGGGTCGTAGCCCACCAGTTGCACCGACCGGAGTCCGGCGCTCTCGCTGTGTTGCTGCCGCTGTTGCGTTTTGCGGGAGTCAGCGAGGCGCAGATCAGCGGTTTGCATTTCTCCCACAGCCAAGCCGGCACCCAACTCGACGGCGAGTTCACGCATGGGGAGATCAGTGACCCCGGCCATGGGCGCAAGGAACACGTTATTGCTGGGCGCTAGGCCGCCAATCTGCATCGGGAAAAAGGGCTCGACTACGAGCACATGAGTGTAAAGGAGCCCGGCGGTATCGGAAAGGTGTGCTGGACATTTTTTGACCAATCACATTAGTGATATCAAGTTGACGAAGAGGGGCAGCACCGAGTCATGACGGAGAGATCGCGCAAACGGTCCAAACCTCGTGGTCGGGGATGCAGCGAATCGACGCTCGTCACATTCAGCTGCCCGCGATCTCGAATCTTTCGTATCCCATGCAAAACACTTGACGTTACTGACCCCGGACCGGGTGGGGATTGCACTATCGGCGGGACCGGTCTGGACGCCCAAGAAAATATTCGGCGATTTTGCGCCTAACGTCGCTAAAAATGGTGCAAATGACCAAAAAAGTAGACTTAGACGAGATTCTGGGACACACTCCGGCCCCTGTTAGGCACTTTGGTGGATCGACTCATGGCGTCAATCCTTGTATTACACGGCCCCAATCTCAACTTGTTGGGTACTCGCGAGCCCGAGATCTATGGCTCAGAGACCCTCGATGAGGTCAACCACCGACTGCAATCCGAAGCGGAGCGGGCAGGGGCTAGCCTTACGTGCCTGCAAAGTAACAGCGAGCAGGAAATGATCGAGGCGGTTCATCAGGCGCGTGCTGACGGTACCCAGTTCATCATCATTAATCCGGCCGCCTTCACCCATACCAGCGTGGCACTGCGCGATGCGCTTTCCGGCGTCGATATTCCATGCATCGAGGTGCACATTTCAAACGTACATGCCCGTGAACCCTTTCGACATCACAGTTACATCTCGGACATCGCAGAGGCGGTGATCTCGGGGCTGGGTAGCTTCGGCTACGACTGCGCACTGGCCGCAGTCCTGCAGTCCCTCGATACCCACTCCACGACACACTGAAGGAATCAACATGGATATTCGCAAAGTTAAAAAACTGATTGAACTGCTGGAAGAATCGAATATCGGCGAAATAGAGATCAAAGAAGGCGAGGAATCTGTGCGCATCAGTCGTCAGGGAGCCCAGCCAACCGCGCCGGTTGCTTATGCCGCGCCCCCCGCGCCCGCGCCGGCCGCCGCACCGGCACCGGTTGAGGCACCGGCACCAGAGGCCGCCGCGCCCGCACCCGTGGCCGACAACGCGGTGTTATCACCGATGGTGGGCACCTTTTACCGCTCGCCCAGTCCCGAGGCACCTGCTTTTATCGAGGTGGGCCAAACGGTCCGTGTCGGTGATGTGCTCTGTATTGTCGAAGCGATGAAGATGATGAACCAGATCGAAGCGGATCGCGCCGGCACGGTCACGGCGATTCACGTTGAGAACGGTGAAGCCGTCGAGTTTGATCAGCCGCTGATTTCCGTTTCCTGAAGCGTGGGTGAGCCACCCCAAAAGGACATCCCCCATGCTTGAAAAAGTACTCATCGCCAATCGCGGCGAAATTGCCCTTCGTGTTCTGCGCGCTTGCAAGGAGCTGGGCATCCGCACGGTTGCGGTGCACTCCACGGCAGATCGCGACCTGAAGCACGTTCGCCTGGCAGACGAAGCCGTCTGCATTGGTCCGCCGCCTTCGGCCCAGAGCTATCTCGACGTGCCCTCCATTATTAGCGTCGCGGAGTTAACCAACGCTGATGCTATTCATCCTGGCTATGGCTTCCTCTCCGAGAATGCCGACTTTGCCGAGCAGGTGGAGAAGAGCGGGTTCATCTTTATCGGACCGACGGCGGACACGATTCGGCTGATGGGTGACAAGGTGTCGGCCAAGCAACAAATGACGCGCACTGGCGTTCCGACGGTGCCGGGATCAGAGGGCGCGTTGCCAGATGACCCCGACGAAGTTATCAAAATCGCACGAGAAATTGGCTTCCCTGTGATCGTGAAAGCCGCTGCGGGCGGCGGTGGCCGTGGGATGCGGGTGGTTCACAATGAGGAAGTCCTGCTGTCATCGATTCAGGTGACGCAGTCTGAGGCGCAGGCCGCGTTTGGCTCGCCCGTGGTCTACATGGAGAAATTTCTGCAGCGCCCGCGACACGTCGAGATTCAGGTGCTTGCAGACGGGCAGGGTAATGCAGTCCACCTGGGTGATCGCGACTGCTCCTTGCAGCGTCGTCACCAGAAAGTGATAGAGGAGGCTCCCGCGCCGGGCATCGACGATAAGCTGCGCAACGAGATCGGAGACGCCTGTGTGAAAGCCTGCCTCGATATGGGCTATCGTGGTGCAGGCACTTTTGAGTTTCTTTTCGAAGACAACGCGTTCTACTTTATCGAGATGAACACGCGGGTGCAGGTCGAGCATCCGGTCACAGAAATGATCAGCGGCGTGGACATTGTGCGGGAACAACTCCTGATCGCCGGTGGTGCGCCACTGTCTATCAAGCAGGAGAACGTCTCGCTTACAGGGCACTCTATCGAATGCAGAATCAACGCTGAAGACCCGCGCACCTTCATGCCCTCTCCGGGCACGATCAAAACGTTTCATGCGCCCGGTGGTCATGGCGTGCGAGTAGATTCTCATATATACAGCGGGTACACCGTGCCACCGCATTACGACAGTTTGATCGGCAAGCTCATTACTTACGCGGACACGCGTGAAGGCGCACTGGTGAAAATGCGACAGGCGCTGGATGAGTTAGTGGTAGACGGTATTCGCACCAATGCGGCACTCCACCGGGAGCTGGTTACCGACAGCTCCTTTATGGCGGGCGGTGTCAGTATTCACTACCTAGAGAGTAAGCTGGAACACGAACGTTGAGCTCCGACGCCGCCTGGCAGGAGCTCCATTTCACCGCGAGAAAAGATCAGGTCGAAGCCCTCGAGGAATGGCTTTTCGAGCGCGGGGCACTGTCTGTGACGCTGGAAGATCAAGCGGATCAACCACTACTCGAGCCCGGTCCGGGCGAGACGCCGCTTTGGGATGCGGTGCGGGTGGTGGCCTTGTTTGGCGGCGAACAAGACCTGACCCCCACCTTGAACGCTGTGCCGGTAGATTTGGCAACCGGTGTGCCCTCAGCATCCGAGCCCGTAGCGGATCGCGAGTGGACCCGGGTTTGGGAAGATCAGTTTCATCCGCTGCAGATGGGTGAGCGACTCTGGATTTGTCCTAGCTGGACGCCGCCCCCTGATCCCGATGCCGTTAATATTATGCTCGATCCGGGTCTCGCGTTTGGTACCGGCACCCATCCGACCACGGCGATGTGTCTGCGCGCACTCGATGGAGGGATTGATCCCGGGATGCGCGTGGTGGATTACGGTTGCGGCTCGGGGATTTTGGGCATTGCCGCAGCGCGACTCGGCGCGATCGCAGTGTTGGCGGTGGATAACGATCCTCAGGCGATTACCGCCACCCGTGACAACGCTGCTCGGAATCAAGTACCCGACACGTGTCTGTCGACGGTGTTGACTGGCGATGTCGTGATCGATGCCTGGGCTGAGTCTGCAGAGTGGGTAGTGGCCAACATTCTGGCCGGGCCGCTTGTCAGTTTGGCGCCCCAGTTAACCGCATTGATGGCTCCGGGAGGGCGGCTTTTACTGGCGGGCCTGTTGGCGGATCAAGCTAACGAGGTCATCGAGGCGTATGCACCGACAGTGGGTCTCAAGGTGGTAGATCAGCAGGACGACTGGGTGCTACTGGCGGGTACGCGCTACTAAGGACGTGCTATTGGGATGCAACTGGCGGTGGCCCACCCAAACCTCGCGCGAGCTGAACGACATCGGTCAGCCCTGGGCCAGCAACTCCCTGAGGTCGATCAGCGCGGCGTTGGCACGCGAGACGTAGCTCGCCATAACCAGTGAATGGTTTGCCCAGAGTCCGAACCCGGAGCCATTCAGGATAATAGGGCTCCACACCGGTGCCTGTGAAGCCTCCAGTTCCCGAATGATTTGGCGCAGACTCACCGTCGCATTTTTCTTGGCCAACACGTCGGCGAAGTCGACCTCGGCCGCCTTCAGAAATTGGGTCAGTGCCCAGGCGGCGCCACGGCTTTCGTAAAAGATGTCATCGATTTCACGCCAGGGGGTGCGGACCAATATTTCTTCAGGTGCATGGGTGGACTGCGCGGCGGCAGTATCTCCAGCAAGATCAGTATTGAGTCGACGCTGGCCGACGCTGGCTGAAAGTCGCTGCGAAAGACTGCCGAGGCGTTTTTCGATCATGCTGAGCCAATGACTCAGATTATCGGCGCGGGCGTAGAACTGGGCGCTGTTCTCTCCCGTGACTGCGAGGCGCGCACGGTAAGCCTCAAGGAATCGCAGCGCATCACGGTACTCACTTTCCGAAGCCGGCAGTATCCAGCTTTTCGATTGAAAGTTAATCCGCGGCTCAGCGAGCGTGAGATCAACGTCTTCCTTGGACTGGGACTGCGAACGACTGAGCACTTCGCGCAGTGCCCGGGCCAAATCTCGGCTCTGGACCAAAACGCCGTACTCCCAGTTAGGCATGTTGTCGAGCCACACCCCCGGAGGAAAAAGGTCGTTGTGCAGGTAACCGCCGGGCTTTTCTAACAGGATGCGAATCGTCTCTTGCAGCGCGCTCACCGTTGTTGAGCCGGTGACGACCTTCTGCTCGGTAGCGGCAGCATAAAAGGCTGCATTGTCGCGGACATTAAAATGATCGGGAGTGCCGCTCCAATACATCCCCAGACCTGCTGCAACCAGAAGATAGGTGCCGGCGATTAGGCCACCCCATTTACCCAATGTGCGCGGATCCGAGCTGCTGGGGTCTGGTTTCAGACGTGCCAGCCACTGGCGTGCAAACCCCCCAGCCTGTTTCGCTGGTGCGTGATCAGATTGAGGGTTCGCGTCGTCCACTAGTGATGGTGACCTGTGTGGGCGTTCTGAGTTGCAGGCGCTTGTCGCTCAATCGGCGCCTGTGTGCAGGTTCGATTGCCCAATTCGCTGAGCGCGCAGAGTTCGACCTGGCTGCCCTCGAGGGGTGGGTCGACCACGTCGAGTAGCATGATATGCCGACCACCCGGCTGGAACGTCAGCGTCTCCCCCGGCGCGATCTCAACCGACGTCAGCGGTGTCATGCGCCTCTGATCGCCCTCCGCGATGACATCGTGCATTTGCGCCTCGGCGCCCACCGTGCTGGTAACGCCCGTAATAGTGATCATCTCGTCACCATGATTCATTAACTGGCCGTAGGCAGCGGTTACCTGAGCTGCGGGCGGCATGCTGCGCACCCAGGCGTCCTTCCAGTGCAGGGCGTCACCCGCCTGAGACGGCGGTGAACCGCTCATTAATGCCACCATAAGCAGCGAGCTAAGCACAGAGCAGATTACGGCAGAGCTGGCTCGTCGTGGAGTCAGTGTCATGTCAAGGTATCCTTGCCGTTGCCGAGGGGTATCGCGCAGTGGATCATCATCGTCGGGCCGGTAGCGTTGCAGTCAGGCATGGCTTTCGACCCAACCGAGAGTTGCGAGCTGCCTCGTTTCCGATCGTTATGTCTGTCGTCCGAAAACACATTGTCAGGGAGCCACACTGTCCAGAGCGGCCACCACAATATCGGTGGTTAACAGCTGCGGCAAGATCATTGGTGCAGAGTTCAGATTGCCGGCATAGAGCACATAAAGCGGAATACCATTGCGACCATGCTCTCGAACGAAAGTGCCGATGGCGGGATCATAATTGGTCCAGTCCGCCACCATGTAGGTCACGCCGGCTTGCTCGAAGGCGCGGGTCATGGTGTCGGTGAAGAGCACCGCCTGCTCGTTGGCGAGGCAGGTGATACACCAATCTGCGGTGACGTCGACAAACACCGGCGTGCCCTGTCCGCGGAGTGATTGCAGCGCTTCAGGCGACCAACTCACAACGCCCTCACGGCCGGCTTTGCTGAAACCAGGGGCCGCGTCCCCTCGCACACCACCCAGCAATACGGCCGATATAACACAGGCGATACCCACTATTCGCGCGGTCAGTCCGCCGCGAAGCAATATCAAGCCCAGCGCCAGCATAACGAGGCCGGCGGCCGCGGCCGCCATCGTGTCGACGCCACTTTGCTTGCCAGCGACCCACAACAGCCATACTGCGGTGAGATAGAGCGGAAACGCCATCACCTGTTTTAGGGTTTCCATCCATGCCCCGGGTTTGGGCAGCCAGCGGCG
>CALKEI010000049.1 GCA_938085095.1 uncultured Luminiphilus sp.
TGAAAGAGAAAACCTCATCCCTCGCTTGTGTCACCGCCAGTCGATGTAAATCGAGTCGTGCGTCGAGTTGATAGTGACCCAGGCGAAGTTTTCGATAAACACCGTTTTGAATACCCGGGCGCTTGAACTCGAGCACATACCAAGCGTCTAGCGGCATAACACCATCATCTACCAGCGGATTAAGCGCTGCCTCTTCTCCAACCGCTGCGCGCTGCCTATCCTTTTGCTGGTCTTCGGACAGTCGATCCTTGATCAAGCGCACACGCGCTTCACGGCCCAGGGGTTTCACGCCAGACATTTCTTCAGCAAAAATATCTTCGTCACTCACAGGAATTTGCACTCCGGTCGACGGATGGGACAGTATAGTGCTCCCATCTGGTGGCGGGTAACTCCATGAACGGTAATCTCGTGACAGGCGCTGGCTATTTTTTACGTGGACTAGCCATGACATTCCAGCCTGGCCTGCGTCGCTTCGTAATGGTGCCTTTGATTGCCAACGTGATGCTATTCAGCCTCATGGGCTGGATGGTTTACGAGCTGGTCACTGACTTTTACGACGCCGCGATGCTCACCGTGCCCGAATGGCTTCAGTTCCTATCCTGGATCATCACCCCACTGCTTTGGCTGGTCGGTGGACTGATGACCGGATACGCCTCCACCCTGCTGGTGTTAATGCTGACCTCGCCCTTTCATGCGCTTCTCGCCGAAAAGGTCGAGGAAGTGGTCACTGGTGAGCCGGTACCCGCAGTGGAGGGTATTGCCGCAGCCCTGTTAGAGGTCCCACGCGCCCTGTTCCGCGAAATACGGAAGTTTCTCTACTATCTACCGATGGCGTTGGCGGTGCTGATACTCACCATCATCCCGGTCTTCAATGCCTTCGCCCCGCTAGCCTGGTTTTTATTGGGCGCTTGGATGATGAGTCTGCAGTTCGTCGACTACCCGATGGACAATCATCGTTTGCCATTTCGCGAGGTGCGCGATGCCTGTGCGGCAAACAGACTATCGACCATCGGCTTCGGGGGTACGGTGGCGTTCTTCACCGGCATCCCGTTTCTCAACTTGATGGTGATCCCCGCCGCAGTGATCGGCGCCACACTATTGTGGTGCGAGGAATTACGGCCCCTACGCTAGGAGCGCTCGCGAGGCGGCGGCGGAGTGCAGGCCAGAGAATGTCCCAGCAATGTCTCAATATCCGGAAGCAAGAAGGCGTCATCTTCACTAGCGAAGCTGATTGACACACCTGTGGCGCCAGCGCGACCTGTGCGGCCAATACGATGAACGTAATCCTCGGGATCCTCGGGCAGATTGTAATTCACCACATGGGAAATGCCTTCGACGTGAATTCCCCGACCGGCAACATCTGTCGCAACCATGACCTTCGAGCGGCCCGACTTGAAATTCTCAAGGGTTTTGGTTCGTTTGGCTTGCGTGATCTCACCCGAGAGCATGCCGCAGTCGACACCTGCCTTTCGAAGCTTCTCGTAAAGCCTTCTTACCTGATCACGACGGTTCGCGAATACAATGACACTCTCGACCGCGGGGTCGCTGAGCAGATCCATTAATACCGGGAAACGTTCCTGACTCGTAACGAGGTAGACCCTCTGGTCAACCGATGCAGTCGCCACACGCTCAGGTTCGATTTCCACCGTAATGGGCTCAAAAGTCCATTGCTGCGCCAGATTCATGATGTCCTGAGTGAAGGTCGCCGAAAACAGCAGGGTCTGTCGATCTTCTCTGCGCGGTGTCGCTCGAACAATACGCTTCACCTGAGGAATGAAGCCCATATCCAGCATGCGATCCGCCTCATCGAGGACCAAAATCTCGACCCGATCAAGCGACAGATCACGACGCTCCATGAAATCGATCAGCCGCCCGGGTGTGGCGACAATCATATCCACTGGAGACCCATTCACCTTGCTCAACTGCTTCTGGTAATCGGCGCCACCGATCAGCGTCACGGTCTTGAGACCAGTGAAACGTCCCAACTCTTGCGCGTCCTCTCCGATCTGCATCACCAGCTCACGAGTGGGGGCGATGATTACCGCGCGCGGCTCGCCAAGATAACGCTCGCCGTCAATGGGGTGGCTGAGCAGATCGTTAAAAATAGTGATCAGAAAGGCTGCCGTTTTCCCGGTGCCAGTTTGGGCTTTACCAATGGCATCATTACCCGCGAGGGTATGTGGCAGAATGCTCGCCTGAATCGGAGAACAGAACTCAAACCCCAAAGCATCGATACCTCGCTGAACCGAAGCATCAAGATTTAAGGTATCGAATTTAACCTGTGGGGTTGATACTGCCTCATCGGGCTCAACCTGTTCGCTCTGCACGGCGGCATTTTCTTGCACAACAATTGCCGGGAAAAAATGAGCGCGAAGTCTAGCACAGGGAAGCAGGTTAAACTGCCGGATAATCCACACTGCGTAGCGCTCTGATTCCAATCCATGACTGAAGCTCATCCACCCCGTTTCGCATCGCAAATGCTCAATGAGCTGGGTCCGCTGTGGCGCATCGCCTGGCCGCTGCTCATTGCTCAGACCGCTCAGATCGGCACCGGTGTGGTGGATACCCTGATGGCCGGCAACTACGGCGATACCGACCTCGCAGCGATTGCGGTTGGATTCAATATCTGGCTCCCCCTCTACCTGATCATTTTGGGAACCTTATTCGCGTGCTCCGCTATCGTGGCGCAGGATTACGGCGCGGGTCGCATCGAGCGGGTCCGCAGTTTCCTGCCTCAAGGATTGTGGGTTGCCGTCGCACTCAGTGCAGTGGTGACCCCACTGTGCCTCGGCAGTGGCGCCTTCATTGACATTCTGGGCCTTCCCCCGGAGACCGCCGTCAAAACCGCCGCCTACGTAAGCCGGGTTGGACTGGGCTTTCCCGCCTTGGGCATTTTCTTGGCGCTGCGCTACCACACTCAAGGGCTGGGCATCACCGCACCTTTTGCCATGGCCAGCGTCGTGGGCTTTATCGCCAACGTGCCCCTCAACTACATGCTGATTTTTGGTGCCTGGGGCGCCCCCGAACTCGGCGCTGAAGGATGCGGCCTCGCGACCGCGGCATCCATGTGGATCAGCACGATCATCATTTTGCTTTACGTGCTGACAGCCCGCTCGCTCCAGCCGTATCTTCCGGATCGCTGGCTCGAGAGACCCGACTGGAGTCGAATTGCCGAGATTCTGGCCGTAGGTTTTCCGGTCGGCCTCACCTTCTTTTTGGAGACGGGCGTGTTTTCGGCCATCACCCTGCTTATCGCGACCCTCGGTGATTCGGCGGTGGCGGCACATCAAATTGCCATCAATGTGTGGGATGTTTTTTACATACCCATGATCAGTATTGGTAGCGCCATGGCGACCCGGATGGGTCATGCGATCGGAGCCCAAAATGCCCATGGCGTGCGGATGGCGCTCCGGGTGGGAGCCGCGCTGTCTACGCTCATTGGACTCCTGGCCATGCTGTTACTACTGCTGTTCCCCGACGCGATTATTGGCGCATACACCCAGTCAGGCGATATTCGCGACCTTGCCTTGAGGTTACTCCGGCTGGCAGCGCTGTTCATCATGATCGATGTTGTACAGATTGTCGGATCCTTTGTATTGCGCGCTTACAAAGAAACACGTTTTCCCTTTTTGGTGGTTACCCTGTCCTATTGGGGACTCGCCCTGCCATTGGGTTACCTGCTGGCCATTCACTGGGGTGACGGCAATCCCGAAGGCACGGTGGATTTTTGGTACACCACAATTCTGGGGATTGCAGTCGCCGCCGCGCTGATCACCTGGCGCGTGAGAAGGATTCTGCGGGCGCTGGACTAATACCGGATTATCAGTGCTGGTTTTGGCACATTGAGCAGTTTTTACGGGCGCCGATCGTAATGTCATGGTGCTCCCCGGACCAGGCGTCCAGAACCCGGAGCTGACCCCAGGGGACACTGGCGCCAAGGAGATACTTGAGTGCCAGTACACTCTGCTGGAGTGCCACCAACCCCACTACCGGGCCGAGGATACCCAGCTCGGCGCAACCCGCCCGCTGTACTTGATCCGCATCCGCCACAAGGCAGTGGTAGCAGCCCTGTTCACGCCGGCCGTCAAAAGCAGCCCACTGGCCAGAGGTGCGAACCGCTGCACCCATGACCCAGGGCAGCCCCGCTGTAAAGGTCGTCCGATCAATATCCAGTCGCGCCTGCAAGGAATCCGTGGCATCCAGAACCAGATCAATATCTTCAAGCAGCGTGGGCGCGGAGCCGATGTCGAACCGGATAACACGAGCATCGACTGCCAGACCTGAATTGCCATCGGCCAATCGTCTACCCAAAACGTCTGCCTTAAACTGACCCACATCCTGCTCTGTGTATGCCAACTGGCGCGGCAAGTTGCTGAGCTCAATGTGGTCATTATCTGCGATGCGGATACCGCCTACACCCGCGCCCGCCAGATACTGCGCAATAGGGGTACCCAGGCCGCCCGCCCCGATAATCAACACGCGACCCCGCTTCAATCTAGCCTGTCCCTCAAGGTCCACCTCGGGCAGGATCAACTGGCGTGCATAACGCGCCAACTCGGCATCGGTTAACTCAGCCATTGTCCCCCCGTCATACGCGCCTGCCCGGACCAATCCTGGCGAGTGCTCACATTGGTGAACCCCTTCGTTCGCAATAAACGCGCGACGGCCTCTGCCTGATCAAATCCGTGTTCCAACAACAACCAACCTCTCGGCAGAAGAAAATCAGGTGCTTGTCCAACAATGTGTTCAATCGACTCCAGACCGGTGTCACCGCCGATTAACGCTAGCGCGGGTTCTGCCGGCAGATCACCTTGGCTCAGGTGTGCATCGTTAGCGGCAATATAGGGCGGGTTTGATACCACCAGATCCCAGCAACCGGGTGGCACTGTGTCGAACCAGTTGCTGTACAACCAGTCAACCTCAAGCCCCAGTGACTCACCATTAGCTCTGGCACAGGACAGCGCTTCCTGACTGCCATCAACCGCACACATCTTCACCCGCGGTCGTTCGGATTTACACGCCAGCGCAATCGCGCCGCTCCCGGTGCCCAAATCCAATACCCGCTGTGCACCCGCATCAATGCGTTCGATAGCCCATTCAACCAAATGCTCCGTTTCTCGACGGGGGATCAAGACATCTCGATTGACGCTCAACCTCAGGCTCCAGAAATCGCGATATCCCAACAGGTAAGCAAGGGGCTCACCCTCCGCTCGCGCCGTGGCCTGCTCCATGAAATGCCTCGCACAGGTGTCATCCACAGGCTCATCCCCATGCGCAAACAACCACGCACGATCTACTTTCAGCGCATTGGCTAACAGACCCTCGGCGTCTCCCCGATCAATAGCGACTTGCTGCAGTAGCTCACGGGCTGTCATTCGTCAGCCATTGCGGCAAGAAGATCCGCCTGATGCTCCTGCCTTAGGGGGAGAATCAATGGGTCGAGATCGCCGCTCACCACTTCGTCCAACTTATAAAGCGTCAAGTTGATCCGGTGGTCTGTGATACGCCCCTGCGGAAAATTATAGGTGCGAATGCGCTCCGAACGATCGCCCGACCCAACCAAAGAGCGGCGCTCCGAAGCCTGCGACTCCCTTTGACTGTCCTGCTCGGCAGACAGCAATTTTGCCTGTAGAAGTGACATCGCCCGGGCGCGATTCTTGTGTTGCGAGCGCTCGTCCTGACACTCGACAACAATGCCCGTTGGCAAATGGGTCAAGCGCACAGCGGAGTCCGTCGTATTGACGTGCTGGCCACCGGCACCTGATGACCGAAAGGTATCAACCCGCAAGTCCTCCTTACGGATCTCGATGTCGTTAACCTCCTCCGTTTCCGGCAACACAGCTACCGTACAGGCCGAGGTATGGATTCTCCCCTGAGATTCTGTCTCGGGCACCCGCTGGACGCGATGGGCCCCCGATTCAAACTTAAGATGGCTATAGACATCCTGACCGACAACCCGGCTAATCAGCTCCTTGAATCCGCCATGCTCACCCTGACGCTCCGAAAGTATCTCTACCGACCACCCTTTTTGCTCGGCATAGCGGTGATACATCCTGAACAGGTCACCAGAGAAAATAGCGGCCTCGTCACCCCCGGTACCCGCCCTAATTTCCAGAAAGACGTTGTTGCCATCACTCGGATCCCGAGGCAAAAGCAAGACTTGCAGCGATGACGCTATCGCCTCCAGGGCCTGTTCAGCCTCGGTCGCTTCTTCAGACGCGAGCGCTCTCATATCTGTATCGGGGTCCTCGAGCATCTGCCTCGCATCATTCAGAGTAATGTGAAGCTGCTGCCAGCGTCGATACTGGATCACCACCTCGTTAAGGTGCGCGAACTCCATCGAGAGATCTCTGAAGCGATTTTGATCACGGATCACCTCGGCATCGCCAAGCAGGGCCTCGACCTCCTGATGGCGGTCCGCCAATGCTTCAATCTTGGAAAGAAGGGATGCTTTCACTGTCAGGACACCAAAGAGCGCTTATTGAAGGGTCGCGCCCTCGTCCCGCTCGTCGTCAATATCGGTTAGCCCCAGTATGGCGGCCAGCTTGGAGACATCCCGCTTACCGCCTTCTTTGGCGAGTTGACGGAGCCCGGCAGTGGGTGCGTGGATGAGTTTATTGGTCAGGTCGTGGGCCAGACGACCGACGACTTCCTCAGGATCAGCACCTTTTTCCAACATCTTGAGTGCTTTGTCGAGTTCAGCCTGCTGCAGCGCCAGCGCCGAGTCGCGGTAGGTTTTGACAACGTCTGCGGACTGCCTCTCCAACAGCCCGTCTTTGAGGGCCTCAATACCCGAGACAACAATCTCATCGGCTTTGCTGGCCTCGGACGCGCGCAAGCGCAGATTCTCCTCAATCACTTCGCGCATATCATCAACGGTGTAGAGGTAAATATCGGGGATCTCCGCGACTTGGGGCTCAATATCTCGGGGCACAGCGAGATCAATCATGAGTACTGGTCGCCAGCGACGCGCTTTCACCGCCTCTTCTACCGCACCTTTCCCCAGAATCGGCAGCTGACTGCCCGTGGAACTAATCACGATATCGGCATCGGGGAGGCGTTCTGTCACATCAGCCAGCAGGATCGCTTCCGCATCAAATTGCGAGGCCAGTTGCTCGGCACGCTCTAGGGTTCGGTTGGCAATAATCAATTTACCCAGTCCCGCGTCCCGCAGATGCCGAGCGACCAACTCAATCGTCTCACCCGCGCCCAGTAACAGGGCGGTGCTGCGCTCCATGTCGCTGAAAATCTGGCGGGCCAGATCAACCGCAGCATAAGCAACCGAGACCGGATTTTCACCGATAGCGGTGTCGGTGCGCACTTTTTTGGCAATTCTGAAAGCCTCTGGGAAAATCATATTCAGATGAAACCCGACAGCACCGGCTTCCTGCGCCACTGCGAACGCGGACTTCATCTGGCCAAAAATCTGGGGCTCTCCCAGCACCATTGAATTCAAGCCTGCAGCGACCCTCACCAAATGGGAAGCCGCTGCTACGCCATGATTACGGTAAACTGACGGTAGCAACTGATTCACATCGATACCATGGTGCGAAGCGAGCCAGTGGGATAACTGATCGCTGACGACGACACCATCAACATTCTCGGGGAGTACGCCGTAGAGCTCTGTTCTGTTGCAGGTGGACAGGATCACCGATTCACTGACCTGAGTGTCACGAATCAGCGCGCTCAATGACTCATG
>CALKEI010000050.1 GCA_938085095.1 uncultured Luminiphilus sp.
CGCGCGCCCAATCATTGTCATCCAGCTTCAGCGCTCGGATCGGCTGAGCCTCGTTGAGTTGCGGGAGGAGTTTGTCCTCTAGTAGCGCCTTCAGCGCGACAGCGTCCTTGTCTCCACTCTTTGCCGTGCGCACAACCTTGGCGAGCTGTTTTTCACAGGACTCGAGGTCAGCCAGTGCCAGCTCGGTATTGATCGTCTCAATATCAGAGAGAGGATCGATCTGATTCGATACATGAATGACATTGGGGTCTTCAAAGCAGCGAACGACGTGGGCAATGGCATCCGTCTCACGAATATTGGCCAAAAACTGGTTGCCGAGTCCTTCGCCCTTCGACGCGCCTGCCACCAAGCCTGCTATGTCCACGAATTCCATCGTCGCAGGGATAGTTCGTTCGGGGTTCACCAGGGCGCTAATTTGCCCTTGTCGCGGATCGGGCACTGAGACCACCCCGGTATTGGGTTCGATTGTGCAGAAGGGAAAATTCTCTGCGTCGATACCTGCCTGAGTCAGCGCGTTGAACAGCGTAGACTTACCGACATTGGGCAAACCGACAATGCCACACTGGATTCCCATATTTTCAGTCCTCGCTGGGTAGGGCGGGTTGATGGCTTTCGCTATGCAGTGCTGTCATGGCTTTGATGCCGTCACCATCGAGTAGCAAGGGGAGAGCGGCCAGCGCCGATTCTGTGCTGGCTTCAATGGCTGTCTGGTCATCCGCAGAGGCTTTGCTCAGAACCCATGATGAAACCTGCTTTGCCGAGCCGGGGTGGCCAATACCCACGCGCAGTCTCCAGAACTCTCGCTGGCCACCGAGTGCCGGAATAATGTCCCTCAGTCCGTTATGGCCACCGTGACCCCCACCACATTTAAAGCGCGCTTCACCTGGTGGCACGTCTAGCTCGTCATGGGCGATCAATATTTCCTCGGGATCGATGCGGTAATAACGCGCCATCGCCGCTACTGAACGGCCACTCTCGTTCATAAAGGTCTCAGGAATCAGTAGCCGTAGGTCATGACCGGCAATATTTCCTCGCGCGGACTCCCCCAGCGCGTTGCGATCAGGCGCAAGGCTCAGGTCATATTGCTTGGCAAGGCGACGTACAAAAAAGGCACCGGCGTTATGCCGAGTGCCTTCATATTGTGCGCCGGGATTGCCGAGACCGACGATAAGCCGGATGGCAGACACGAGCTAATCAGTCCTCGCCGCCGTCTCCGGCATCGTCAGACGCCGATGCCTCGGCATCAGATCCAGAGTCACCATCACCATCAGCCTCTTCGTCGCCGTCAACCGCTTCGTCGAGTTCTTCCTCTTTCGAGCCTCTCGGTGCTACGACGGATGCGATGGCTAGGTCGTGGTCTTCACCCATTTCCAGAGCAGTGGAGATAACGCCCTCGGGCAGGGTGATGTCGGTCAGATGCACGATTTGGCCCAGTTCGACTTCGAGCATGTCCACCTCGAGAAACTCAGGTAGATCCTTAGGAAGACACTGGATTTCAATATCGGTAGCCTGTTTCTGAATCATGCCGCCTTCAAGCTTCACGCCGGCACACTGCTCTTCGTTGAGGAAGTGGAGCGGTACGTTAACCTTGATGGCCTGATCCATTCGCACGCGGAGAAAATCTGCGTGCATCGGGAAGCCCTTTGCGGGATGACGCTGGATGTCCTTGATGATCGCGTTTTGCGATTCACCACCGACTTGCACCTCAAGGATAGAACTGAAGCACGCTTCATTTTCCAGCATGTGCTCAAAATCCTTGCGAATCAGTGTCAGGCTTTGGGCGGGCTTGTCCGCCCCGTAAATGACGGCGGGAATTTTCCCCTCGAGGCGACGCAGGCGGCGGCTCGCACCTTTCCCCGCGTCGGCTCGCGCCTCTGCAACTACAGTAAAAGATTCAGACATGGTCTGGCTCCTTTGTTAACACCACTTTGTCTGCGACCGACGCGGTGGTGAGTGGGTAAAACACCGTTTAAGAAAGATCAAACAGTGCGCTTATGGATTCTTCGTTGCTAACCCGCCGAATCGATTCCGCTAGCAGGTCGGCGATGGTGAGCTGGCGGATCTTGCCCACTGCCAGCGCCTCGTCAGAGAGCGGAATAGTGTCGGTCACTACCAGTTCATCGAGTTGAGAACGCTCTAGATTCTCCAAAGCCTTGCCGGACAGCACTGCATGGGTGCAGTAGGAGACCACTTTCAGTGCGCCCCGCTCTTTAAGGGCGTTGGCGGCGGTGCACAGCGTCCCCGCCGTGTCGACCATATCATCCACCAGAATGGCTGTCCGACCATCTACATCGCCGATCAGGTTCATGACCTCGGCTTCGTTAGCGCGTGGGCGGCGTTTGTCGATAATGGCCAGGTCTGCGTCGTCCAGCTGCTTGGCAATGGCTCGAGCTCTCACCACACCGCCGATATCCGGCGATACCACAATGAGATTTTCGTAACTGCAACGCACAATGTCGGCGTTAAGAATCGACGATGCGTAGACGTTATCTACTGGTACCGTAAAAAAGCCCTGAATCTGCTCAGCGTGCAGGTCGACGGTCAGCACGCGGTCTACACCCACGCCCACCATGGTGTCGGCGACAACTTTGGCCGAAATGGGGACCCTCGCGGAGCGAACTCGCCGGTCCTGCCGGGCGTACCCAAAGTAGGGCACTACCGCGGTAATTCGGCCGGCCGACGCGCGACGCAGGGCGTCGATAATCAGCAATAGCTCGATAATATTGTCGTTGGTGGGATGGCACGTACTTTGCAGTACAAACACATCTTTACCGCGCACATTTTCATTGAGCTCGACGGTAATTTCGCCGTCAGAAAACTTGCTGACAGCTGCATTCCCCATCGCGAGGTACAGACGATCAGCGACCTTGCGACCGAGCGCAGGGTTGGCATTTCCTGTAAACACCATCATTTTCGATGACATCGGTTTACCTCTCGCAGTAAAAAAATGGCTGGGGCGGGAGGATTCGAACCTCCGAATGGCGGGATCAAAACCCGCTGCCTTGCCACTTGGCGACGCCCCAACACAACCTTTAAGTGACTTCCCGCATCTCGGGAAGTCGATCCAAACCTTCAGCTACCGCAACTTCTAACCCAGTGGGAGCCTCCACAGCAATGCGGCGTGCCGCTTCCTCTGTTTCCAGAGCGGCAAAAAGGCATGCGCCACTGCCGGTCATTCTTGCTGTTGGGGAGTGCTGATTGAGCCATTCCCATGCTCGCTGAACTTCGGGGTACCGAGACAATACAACGGGTTGCAAATCGTTGTGTCCGGCCCCTGAAAAAAAGGCCTGCACTGTAATGGGCGCAGTGTGGCGTGTCAATTCAGGATGGGCGAAGATTTCGGCAGTACTCACCTCGCAGGCGGGTTGTGCGATGACATACCAGCGCTTGGGTAAGGCGATCGGTGAGAGTATCTCGCCGGTGCCCTCCGCCCAGGCGCTGTGTCCCGACACGAAAACGGGGACATCTGCCCCGAGAGGCGCCGCCAGTTCCCGAAGAACATTTTGCTCCAGCTTGAGCTGCCACAACCGATTGAGGGCCAGCAATGTGGTGGCGGCGTTGGAGCTCCCGCCGCCTAAACCACCACCCCGCGGGATGCGCTTGCGGATGTGGATGTGGGCGCCGCGCTCGGGTCTAGCTAGGGCGGCGGCGGCTTTCAGAATGAGGTTATTCGCCGGCGCAATATCGTCTGTATCCCCCGAGAGCGTGATGCCGGGCTCCTCGCGGGTCTCGAAACGCATGTCGTCGCCCCAGTTGAGTAATTGAAAGACCGTTTGAAGAGAGTGATAGCCATCCGGACGACGACCCGTCACATGGAGAAATAAATTGAGCTTGGCTGGAGAGCGGGCCTCAATCGTTGTCACGGTAGTGGGCTGAATTCCCATTGCGAGATAATGACCTTGATTTCCATGCCGGCGCCCCGGATTGTAACCTTTGCCGGCGCGCTCCAGGGAGGGGCAGATTGCCAGGCAGTGACGTCGACTTGCCACGCCTGCTCTTTCGCACTCGCGCCGAGAAGCCAGCTTCCCATCGATTCATGGGGTAAGGACACCAGCGCTGCAGTGACAGGTGAATCCGGGTTGAGTTGCGACAGCAGCTGAACCTGCTCACCATCCCGCCACAACACGACATCATCCTTACGCTCAATGATTTGCTGCCTGAGCGAAAAGGGGCCTGATAATGTGATGACATCGGTCTGTGAGTCAGTGCGGCGCCATTGAAACCGTGCGGCTTCCGTTTCTTCTTGGTGAGAAAACGATACCTTTCCCTTCGCGGTCCAGCTAGGCAGGTCAGTGGGCACTGCGGGTGCTGCCGGCTTGGTTTCAGCCACCTCCGTGTTCACAGTCGAACATCCGGATACCAGCACAAGCGCAGCAGCGAGCGCATAGCAAGCGAGATGAGGGTACTCGCGATGCCGGTAGCGCGAAAAACGGATCACAGAAGGTCAGCGCCTAACCGTTCTAGTGCCTCAAGAATGATGGGGTGATCCGGCACCCGGCTCAGGCCATCTCGCCAGATATCCCGCGCTTCTACCTGCCTTCCCTGCATCCAAAGCACCTCCCCCAAATGCGCGGCGACTTCCGGGTCAGGGAAGGCCTTGTGCGCCTGACGGAGCAGTACTTCGGACTGGTTGTATTGGCCCAGCTTGTAATAGACCCAACCTAGACTATCGAGAATGGCGGGATCGCCCGGTGAAAGGGAGAGTGCCCGTTCAATCAAATCGGCAGCCTCCTCGTAGCGCTGGGTGTGGTTGGTTAGCGTATATCCCAGCGCATTTAGGGTGGCAGCATGATTCGGGTCTTGCACGAGAATGCTGCGCAGATCATTTTCCATGGCACCCAGTTCACCCTCGGACTCATGCGCCATGGCGCGCCCGTAGAGCAGCGAGAACGACTTCGGGAAGGCCGTTAACCCACGGTCATAAGCCTTCAGTGTTTCTCCTTTCCAGTCACGCAGGGAATCGGCCTCAAGTAAAAAGAGTTGCTCTGCCGCACTGGGATAGGCGCGTCGCTGCTTGTCAAAAAACGCTTTGATGTCACTGGCGAACGCTGTCTCGATAAGCAACTGAGACGCCCGCGCTTTGGCATCGCGAAATTCACGCGAGGGACCGACCTTTGCGAAGGCGGCGATCGCTTCCGGGTAATGATCGAGGCCCATTTCAATCCGGCCGATGTAGTAATGCGCTTCATCAAGGCGGGCCTCAAGGGTGATCAACTGCTGAAATTTCTGTAGGGCGGCGTCAAAGTATTCCAACTCAAAATCGAGAAGGGCAGCAGTTGAGAGCAGCTCTGAGTTACCGGGGTCACGCTCGAGCAGAATCGAGAACTGTTTTTGTGCGCTGGCGTAATCGCCCTCTGACCCCAGCAGTCTGGCATATTGCAGGCGCAATTCCTGATTGTCCGGGTAGGCCGCGACGGTCTGTGCAAGCAGGATAAAAGGCGATTCTGATGACTGATCAATCATCAGTTGGGTCCAAAGCATGACCGCCCTGATGTCCTCTGGGGAGCGCTCCAGCACGGGGCGGATCAGTGACTCCGCGAGTTCCCAGTCTTTCTCTAATCGCGCCAATAAACTTGCAGCAATGGCGATTTGGTCATCCTCTGGCCATCGGGTGGCCAGCGTGCGAATGGCCTCGGCAATCGCAGCCTGCGCGTCACCGTCGAGTTGCTCATAGCCACCGAGATGGGTGGCAACGTTGACTGGATGACCCAATTCGTAGGCCATGCCAGCGTAATATAAGGACTCTACCGGGCGGCCGGTTCTGGCGAGCCAGCCTGAAGCCGCGGCTGCTGCAGCGCCGTCTTTGGGGTCCAGTTCTACTAGGCGCAACGCCATCATTGAGGCTTGATCGTTGTCGTTGACGAATTCCGCTAGTCGCAGTGCGCGGCGCGCCAGCGCTGGGTCCGTCAGCGTCATCGCCTGCTCTGTCAACAAGGCGAGTCCTTGATCGAAATTCCGAAGCCGCAAGGCAAACTCCGCTTGCAGCAGCGGCAGCAAGCTCGCG
>CALKEI010000051.1 GCA_938085095.1 uncultured Luminiphilus sp.
GTCATCTCAGCTTTCCGATTCGTTCATCGCAGTATGGGGGGGGCATGTGATGCTGTCGACCCACACCCTTTTCGAATGGCTGGTCGTTGTGCACATCGCTACCGGGACGGTAGGCCTCATCGTAGTGTGGATCCCGATCGCAGGGAAAAAGGGTGGCGCGCTGCACCGCCGCGCGGGCACGCTCTTTGTGCAGTCGATGATCGCCACCGGATTTACCGCCGTGGCAATCAGTTTGACCACCCTGTCCGATCCCCTCGGCACACATCCTCATCTTGCCGAACACCCGGTCTTTGCTGACTCACAAGCCATCACCAATATCTTCGGCTGGATGATGCTCTACCTGGCCACGCTCACTATCAATCTGGCTTGGCAAGGCTGGCTCAGCCTGCAAAATGTTCGCAATCATCGGCGCAATCGCGCTTGGCATAATCTGCTGTCGCAACTCTTGCTCACCATTGCGTCGGCAAACTGTTTCGCGCGTGGCGCCATCGATGCAGAGCCCATGATGATGGGGATCTCGATGGTGGGCTTCGCTACCGTGGCAACCAATCTCTGGTTTCTCTACAAACCCCAGCCTTTGCCGACCGATCGCATCAAGGAACACATCAAGTGTCTGGTCGGCGCAGGCATCTCGGTGTACACCGCTTTTTTTGCTTTCGGTGCAGTGCGCCTAATACCAGAGCTCGCACTTCAGCCTGGACTCTGGGCAGTGCCACTGGTTGTCGGACTCACACTCATCATTTATCACCAACGCGCGGTCACACGACCCGCTGGTCGCAAGTGGCACAGCGTATGAGTTCGTCGGAACCCCTGACGCCTGCGTTACACCATTGCCCCATTCGGGCGCAGCAATGACGGATCGCCATGCCGTTGTCATTGGTGCGGGCGCCGGGGGACTGGCAGCGGGTATTGATCTCGCCCGGTCCGGTTTTCGCGTCACGATTCTTGAGCGCGCCGCCTCACCGGGAGGCAAAATGCATACCCGGGCGGTCGATGATCGCGAGATAGATGGTGGACCGACGGTCCTGACCATGCGCTCTATTTTCGAGAACCTCTTTGCCGACGCCGGCGCGTCGCTGACTGACCGCCTGACGCTTCTTGAGAGCCCCATCATCGCCCGGCACGCTTGGAGTGACGGCGGCCTTTTGGACCTATACCCGGATCCAGAGCGCTCACGACAGAACATAGAAAACTTTGCGGACAGAGCAAACGGCATAGGCTTTGAGCGCTTTTACTCGCAGAGTGCACGCATCCATCAAACACTATCCGAGACGTTCATGAACGCCTCCAAACCCGACCCCGTGACCCTGGTCGGTCGTGTCTTGCGACAACATCACCCGAGCTCACTGATGGCTGCGAGACCAGCGCCCAATCTTTGGCGCGCACTGGGCGGCTTTTTCCCGGACGAGCGTTTGCAGCAACTGTTCGCCCGCTATGCAACCTATGTGGGTTCTTCACCCCTGAGCACCCCTGCTACCTTGATGCTGATCGCACACGTTGAGCTGGAGGGCGTCTGGCTTGTGGAGGGCGGAATGCATCGCCTTGCCAGCGCGATGGCCGCTCTCGGGCAGGAGTTGGGTATCGACCTGCACCTCGATACTCATGTCAGCGAAATTCTCGTGAAGGGCGGAAAGACCGCGGGCGTGCGGTTGGAGGATGGCACATCACTGCCAGCTGACGTCGTGGTATTCAACGGTGACACCAACGCACTGGCAACCGGACAACTGGGTCGCGAAGCGATGCGCGCGGTAAAACCACGATCCGTGCAAAACCGCGCCCTCTCGGCCCTCACCTGGTGCATTAAGGGCAGCAGCTCGGGCTTCGAGCTCGATCACCACAACGTGTTCTTCGAGTCAGACTACCCGAGCGAGTTCAACACCATTTTCGAGGAGCGGAATGTCCCCACCAAGCCCACCGTATATCTCTGCGCTCAGGATCGGGGCCCCAACGGATCGCTCAATGGCTCCGAGCGCATGCTGATGCTGGTCAATGCCCCCGCCGACGGCGACCGGCAGGTTTGGGCGGAGGATGACGTTGCGCGGACGCGAGACAACGCAATGGCGGTGCTGGATCGTTGCGGCCTCAATCTCAGCTTCCGCGAAAGCGATTGCGTGAGCACCACACCCACCGACTGGCACGGACGTTTCCCGGGGAGCGGAGGCTCACTTTATGGCGGCGCCTCGCACGGTATCTGGTCGAGCTTTACCCGGCCGGGAGCACGCAGTCGATTAAAGGGTTTATATCTCTCAGGAGGCAGCGTCCACCCGGGACCCGGAGTGCCCATGGCGACACTGTCAGGCCGACTTGCGGCGCGAGCCGTACTCCTCGATATCGGCTGAACGCAGCACTTGCTGCCCCGGCGGCGTCCAAAAATCTTCCAACGCTTCAATGGTTTCTGTCGTGAGCTCCCAATGGGGCATACCGAGGCTTGGCGATAATTTTTTCGCAGCCCAGTGGCTGTGCATGACGGTCAGCTCTGGAACACGTTCAAACGCAATATTGGGGTCTCGGTCGTAGAGCACTAGACAGGGAAGCTTCAAGCGACTGTAGAGCCGAGTGATCGCCTGCTCGGTAAACATACTGAAGGTCAGAAATTTCAGCGGCGCGTAGTGAGCACCCGGCTGCTGGGCCGTTTTCGCAGCGTAGCGCACTAAATACTCGGGTACGGATCCCACAAAGGCCTTTCCCAAAAACCAGCGGATGCTTGGCACAGTGGTGAGGACACGAAACAACGGTAAGCCAACCCATCGCGACGACAAGAATCGATCCACGCGGGACCCATTGGCGGCTTTGGGCGGCGTGCGCACACCCATGCCGGTGGGCGATATAAAGCTCAGGCTGCGCACCTTCGCACCTTGCTCGAGAATAGCTCGTGCCATGAACTCGCCGGTCAGAGATAAGGCCACAACATCGGGCGGCGTGTCGAAGCTATCCAGCCACTCGGCCAGCCAGCGGGCATAGAGGCTCGCCGAGTAGGTAACCGCTGGCCGATCTGACAAACCAAAGCCGGGCAAATCAGGCACCCATACGGGGCGCTTGTCTCGGTAATGCTCAAATAGCGGACGCATTTCCATCGCGCTCGGCACAGCATTAATACTGTGCAGGAGCACCAGAGGCGTGCCGGTGGCGACCTCGCCCATATAACCTCTGAGCGCGACGCCACCATTCAGCGAAAAAGCAAATTGTTCCGCGTCCAACGCAGGCGCGAGTGGCTCAGCCATGGTATAACCATCAATGACAGTTGACAGTTTTATAGTATAAATTGTCTGACACCTGCACGGGTAGCACTGATTTACATTATTTGGAGCGGGGTCTGCGGACAGCCCGCGCAGTCGCCACGGGGGGGCATCCATGACTACCGCTTATCCTTTTACCGCTATTGTCGCTCAGGACGATATGAAGCGCGCGTTAACTATTGCTGCGGTCGATCCAGGTATCGGCGGCGTGCTGGTATTGGGTGAGCGTGGCACAGGTAAATCCACCACCATCCGCGCATTAGCGGCGCTGCTACCCAAAATCAATGTGGTAAGCGGCTGTCTTTATCAGTGTGACCCCGAAGCGCCTCGGCCAGGGCTCTGTGCTCAGTGTGGCAAACCCGCCGACACGCCTGCCGCCAAGGCCGTGACCATTCCGGTTGTAGATCTACCACTGGGGTCAACCGAGGATCGCGTTGTCGGTGCGCTCGATATCGAGCGCGCCTTGGTAAATGGTGAAAAAGCCTTCCAACCCGGACTGTTGGCACAAGCCAATCGCGGATTCCTCTATGTCGACGAGGTGAACCTACTGGAAGATCACATTGTCGACGCACTGCTGGATGTGGCGGCCTCGGGCGAGAACGTGGTCGAACGCGAAGGCCTCAGCATTCGCCATCCTGCACAATTTGTGTTGGTGGGCAGCGGTAACCCAGAAGAGGGGGAGCTGCGTCCCCAGTTGCAGGACCGCTTTGGCCTCTCAGTCGATGTGCGGACGCCGTCAGATGTACCCACACGCGTCGATATTATCCGTCTGCGGGAAGCATTTGATCAGGACCGCAGCGCCTTCCGCAAAAAGTGGGCGCGCAAAGAGAGCGCCCTGCGCCGGAAAATTCAAGTGGCGAGAGACGCGCTGGACGACGTCGATACACCCGCCATGCTATTGGAGACCGCTGCTAGACTCTGTCTTGCTCTGGGCACCGACGGCCTGCGCGGAGAGCTGACGCTGGTCCGCAGCGCTCGAGCGCTGGCGGCGCTTGAGGGCAAGACTGCAGCAACATTAGGGCATTTAAGAGCGATCGCCCCCTCCGTCTTGCGTCATCGTTTGCGACGCGATCCACTCGATGAGTCCAGCGCCGACATCCGGGTTGAACGCGTCATAGCCGAACTGTTCGAAGATAGCGTTGAAGATGGTGGCGACTGAAACAGAGTCCCCGTGGGCAGACGCCGAGTGGACCGCTGCGCTCCTCTCTCTGATCGGCCCGGAGCTCGGTGGCGTGCACTTGCGAGCACCGCCCGGTCCGGTACGGGACTATTGGCTCGATCGCGTTAGGCAGCTGTCGGGACAAACCTATCTGCGCAAGATACCCGCAAATATCCCCGAGGGGCGACTGCTGGGCGGAATTGACCTGGGCGCGACGCTACAGCACGGCAAACCCATTGCCGAAACTGGCATGCTGGGGGAATGCAACGAAAAGCTGGTGATCGCCGCCATGGCCGAGCGATTGCCGCGCAATACTGTGCATCACCTCTGCACCGCACTGGATGATGGCGTGATCGCGATTGCGCGTGACGGCATTGAAGCAAAAACTGCTGCGCGTGTGACGCTCATCGCAACGGACGAGGGGACGGAAGAAGAATTCGCCCATGCCGCGCTCACAGACCGTCTTGGCCTTGCGCTGGATATGACAACGCTCGGTATTCATGACGTCGATGACGAGTGGTTCAAACGTCGCGATGTCGAACGCGCTCAGCCCGGTCTCGACTCGGTCTCGATAAATGATGAACACCTGACCGCATTAGCCTCGCTCAGTCTGTCACTGGGGATTGACTCGCCCCGCTCGACACTGGCGGCTGTCAAAGTCGCGCGCGCCTCCGCCGCTCTCCGACAACACCATGCTGTAGAAGAGGAAGATGTTGCACGAGCCTTTCGGCTCTGTCTGTTGCCGAGAGCAAGGCAGTTGCCCGAGATGATCGAACCTCCGCCCGAGCCAGAGAGCGAACCAGAGCAAACCGACGAGGCAGACACACCACCCGTCGCAGAACAGCCTCCGCCCGAGGAGGAGCGCTTATTGGAAGCCGCTTTGGCGCAGCTGCCGGAGGGCCTGTTGGAGCAATTGCAAACTCGCGCGGCCCGCCTGCGACAAAGCAGCACGGGCAGCGCGGGCGCACAGCACCGGCATCTGACTCGGGGACGGCCAACCGGTGTTTTTCGCGGTGATTATCGACGCGGTGGACGGGTGAATATTCTCGCTACGTTGAGGACCGCGGCTCCGTGGCAATTGCTCCGCCGGCGCGAGCAAAGTGAAAATCCGAATCAGGGCGTACCGCGCCGGCTGCAGATCCGTCGGGACGACATTCATCTCACGCGCTTTCAGCAGCGCCGTGAAACACTGACCCTCTTTGTCGTCGATGCCTCGGGATCGGCGGCGCTCCAGAGACTAGCGGAGGCTAAAGGCGCGGTTGAGCTGCTGCTAGCCGATTGTTACGTGCGACGGGATCAGGTTGCACTGATCGCTTTCAGGGACGAGGCCGCGGAACTCTTGCTGCCGCCCACTCGCTCTCTGGTGCGGGCAAAGAAAACCCTTGCCGCGCTGCCAGGCGGCGGTGCCACACCCATGGCTGCCGCACTGGATCTGACCCGCGAGATGGTGGAGCGGGTGAGCAAACAGGGCACCACAATGCAATACGTGATCCTCACCGATGGCGCCGCTAATGTTGCGCGGGATGGCACCCGCAATCGAGAAGCTGGAACTCAGGACGCCCTTGCCGCTGCTCGCACATTGGCGGCGAGTCCTGCTAACGCACTGATCATTGACACTGCGCAGCGCCCCCAACCGCGGGCACAAGAACTCGCCAACGCGCTTCAAGGCGCGTATATCGCACTACCCAAAGCAGATGCTCAAACCCTCAACCGCGCCATCCGCGCCGCGAGCACATGACCTCCCGAGCCGCTTGGGAGGTCGTTGCTGATTTCTGGCCGCGAGCAGACACCAGCCAGTTCGTTCGCGCGGCGGAGATCGATTTCCATGTGCAAGTGAGCGGTGACGGTGACGACGTATTAATGCTGCACGGCGCCGGCGCCTCCAGCCATTCCTTCGTAGAACTGGCGGAGCGCCTCAGTCGCCACCACCGTGTCATCGCACCCGACCTTCCCGGTCAGGGTTTCTCCACCTTGCTGCCGACTCATGCCGTGGGACTGGCGCCATTTGCGCACTACCTCGAAGCGCTGCTCACGCGCCTCGGCGCCGCTCCCCGCTGGGTGATCGGCCATTCGGCCGGAGCTGCGCTGGCCGCCCAATATGCGCTACAGACTGCCTCACCCCCCGAAGCGATGCTCTGTATCAACGCGGCCTTCAACCCCTTTGGGGCGGGCGCCGCGCCCCTATTTAGCCGGGCCGCGCGCTGGTTGGCGGGCAATCAGTGGCTACCGAAAGTACTGGCCTCTCCCGCGCTTCGCTGGCGGGCAACCGGCTCCATGCTCGCCGACACCGGATCATCTGTGGATCCGACTATGTCACGGTGTTACGACGTGCTGCTCGGTAATCCCGATCATATTGCGGGGACCATTCGGATGATGGCCGGCTGGGATCTTCCGCCACTGGTAGCGGCGTTATCCCGGCTCGATATGCCTGTGTGGCTGGTCGCAGCAGAGGGCGACCGCACTATTCCGCCTGAACGGAGTACCTCTGTGGCGAGTCAGTTACGGCGGGGGCGAACCGTTCTGGTTCCCGATCTGGGTCATCTTGCTCACGAAGAAGCGCCAGACATTTTTGAACAACTCTTTAGCGAAATGGTTGCCGCATCCGCGGCCCCAAGCGTGACCTAGGACGGGAAAACAAAAGCTGTGCACCCTCACGCCGCACTGCTACACTGTCTAATATATATGACAAATAAAGTGTCTGATTTATATGAATATTGCGGAATCAGCGTTTCGCGCATTAGAGACGACTGACCCCAGACCCACTGCGCTGGTCATTGGCACGGGGTTTGGCGGTCTGGCGGCAGCCATTCGGCTCGGCGCCAAGGGCTACCGCGTGCATATGCTTGAAAAGCTGGATTCACCGGGAGGCCGTGCTTACGTCTATCGGCAGGACGGCTTCACCTTCGACGCCGGACCCACCATTGTTACCGCACCCTTCTTACTGGAAGAACTGTGGGCATTGTGCGGCAAAAACTTTTCGGATGACGTGGACTTACGTCCCATGGACCCCTTCTTCCGGCTGCGCTTCGACGACGGTCGCACCTTTGACTACTCTGGAGACAAAGCGCGCAATATTGAGCAGATAAAAACATTCTGCGAAGCCGACGCTGATGGCTACGAGCGCTACCTCAAAGCTAGCGAGGAGCGCTACAAGGTGGGCTTTGAGGGCCTGGTCGACAAGCCGTTTGATTCACTGGCTGCGCTGATTCAGTTTATGCCCCAGCTGATCCGTTTGCGTAGCGACCGAAGCGTCTATCAACTGGTCTCGCGGTACATTCGCGATCCTCAACTTCGCATGACTATGAGCTTTCACCCACTGCTGATTGGCGGCAATCCGTTCTCGGTCACCAGCGTGTACACGCTGATCTCGTTCCTCGAGCAGCGCTTTGGCGTGTGGTCAGCAATGGGCGGCACCGGCAGCATCGTAAAAGGCATGGCTTCGCTGATCGAGGGCCAGGGAGGCAAAATTGAATGCAATGCCGAAGTCGAGGAAATTCTCGTTGAGCAAGGCGCGGTTCGCGGTGTGCGTCTGCGTGATGGCCGAACGCTGAAAAGCGACCTGGTGGTATCGAACGCCGACGCAGCGTGGACCTACCGCCACCTGATTTCACCCGAGCATCGCAAGCGCTGGACGAATCGGAAGATTGAGCGCTCGCATTATTCGAATGGGCTGTTTGTCTGGTACTTCGGCACCCAAGGCCAGTATCCGGATGTCCCTCACCACTCTGTGATCTTG
>CALKEI010000052.1 GCA_938085095.1 uncultured Luminiphilus sp.
GGTCGCTTCCAGCAATTGCCGCTGCTGCCGGAGCGTTGTGAGCAGCGGTTTGAGCAGAGCCCGGTAGGGTTCACGAGCGCCGGGTACCCGCTCCCTCAAATCAGAGGTTGCCGTAGTGGCAGACAGCTCTTCGTAAAGCACCGCGATATCTTTACTAAACAGCTCGCAGGCCTGCCACTGCGCGAGTAGCAGCACCTCGCGTGTTACCGTACTGGTGACATTGGGGTTGCCATCGCGATCACCGCCAATCCAACTCGAAATCTTAATGGGAGACCATTCAGGCGGAGGGACCTCCAGTGAATACGTTTCACAGACATGATCGACCTGACGGAGGAATTGGGGCACGGCATCCCACAACGAATTTTCAATCACCGCAAACCCCCAGCGTGCTTCGTCAACGGGAGTTGGCCGCTCAGTCCTGAAATCTTCGGTATGCCAAATTTGCGATATCAATTCGGCGATTCGACGCTGAGTTTGCTGTCTCGCAGTGTCGGTGAGTGCGGCGTTATCGAGCGTCGCAAGACAGTCATTCAGCGCCCGGTGCTTGTGGATCAAGGTTCTGCGTGTAATTTCGGTGGGGTGAGCTGTCATCACCAAGTCGATGTGAAGGTCCGAGATGGCCTTCTGGATATCCTGGTCTTTAGCCTTGGTCTCCAGCACCCGCAGTGTTTTTTGCAAGGTCGCACTCGCTGAAAAATGACGCTCGGTATGAACTGCAGTGGTGTGCTGTTGATCCGCGATGTTGGCAAGGTTCAGGAATTGGCTGAATGCCCTCGCAATAATCAAAAACTCCTGCTCCTCTAAAGAGGCCAAAAGTCGATCCAGCGCATCCCAGCTATCGCT
The DNA here is from genome assembly GCA_938085095.1 of uncultured Luminiphilus sp. Taxonomy (GTDB): domain Bacteria; phylum Pseudomonadota; class Gammaproteobacteria; order Pseudomonadales; family Halieaceae; genus Luminiphilus. The sequence goes on from CALKEI010000052.1 coordinate 844, forward strand.
ATCCTGCGCCTCTTTTGAACTGAGGCGGATTTGTTCAACTCGCTCAAACAGTGCCTCGCCCGCATTGTCCCGGATGATTTTCCCCAAAATGTCACCCAGCAGACGCACATGCGCACGTAGCGGAGCAGTATCCACTGCTTCGACCATAGTTCCTCCCAGAGCTGTAATAGGAATCGCGCGTCAGTCCATGAGTGGCAGACGCGTCGACTTCAAACTGTCCTTAATGCGCGCGAGATGGGGGAGTATGCTTTCCCCCCGTCGCAGGGTCATGCCCGTGGCCAACACATCCAACACTACCAACTGCACGATGCGTGAAGTCATCGGTAGGTACTCTTCCGTATTCTCCGACACGCTGAGGCCGATGCTGAGATGACTCGCTGCTGCCAGTGGGGAACCCTCAGCAGTTAACGACACCACTGTGGCTTCAGTGGTCCGAACTCGCTCCGCAGTCTCCACCAGAATTTCGGTGCGTCCGGTGTGGGAAATGAAGAAAAACACATCCCCTACGCCACCTCCCGCAGCGAGCATTCTGTGCATTAGGGGATCTGTGCATGTCGTGACTGGCACTTTGAAGCGAAAGAATTTGTGTTCCGCGTCCTGTGCGACGGCCGCCGAAGTGCCCAGACCTAAAAAGTAGATGTGTCGCGCCTGTGCTAGGTAATCAACCGCACGCTCAATCGCCGTCAGAGGCAACTGATCTCGAGCCAGCATCAAAGCGGTGATCGTGTTGTCAAACAACTTTCGCGGATAGGTCTCAATATCATCGCCCATTTCCACAGCACGGCTGATATACCGGACACCCGAGACCAGAGAACGTGCCAGCTGCAACTTGAAATCTGGAAAGCCCGTTGCGCCGAACCGTTTGCAGAAGCGGTTTACGCTGGGCTCACTCACATTGGCAGCGGATGCCAGTACCGCAATGCTAGAGCGAGTTGCGGCCTCCGGATCCTCCAGAATTGCATTAGCGACCTTGGTTTCAGATTTATTCAAATCCGGCAAGGCTGCGTTGAGTTCAGAGAGTAAATTCGCTTCCTGATTCATCATTTAGGACCCAATTCCCGCCCTCTTTGACTCGACTGACCGGCGTTTTCAGTGCCGACAAGGCGGTGTCGAGCAACGTTTCGACGCCTCTAGGTCCTGAGTCTACCCCGATGTTATGTAATAAAACATAAATAAAGTCCGCTTTATCGCATTTTCGTAGCAGATTTTGTAATAAAACAACAATATGGTCTCGCGGTTAAGCCCAGAGCAATCTGCTCAACGGGTCTGAGCGCGAGGCTGCAAGCCTCGCTGATTGGAGAGCTAGCGAAATGATCAACGTTGCAATTAACGGATACGGGCGCATCGGACGCAATGTATTGAGGGCGCTGTACGAGCGAGCCGAGCTTCGCGGGAAACTGCAGATCGTTGCCATCAACGATCTTGGTTCAGCTGAGATGAATGCGCATCTCACTCAGTTCGATACGACTCACGGGCGATTTGCCCTGCCTGTCTCGGTGGATCAAGGCGAGATGTTGGTGGGCGCAGATCCTATTCGTATCCTGTCCGAGCGCGATCCTTCCCGGTTGCCATGGGGCGAACTCTCCGTAGACATCGTATTTGAATGCACCGGACTCTTCACGGACCGGGAGTCGGCGCGACAGCACATCTTAGCCGGCGCAAAGCGCGTTTTAGTATCAGCGCCGGGGAAAAATATGGACGCCACAGTGGTTTATGGCATCAATCACGGCGCACTGACAGCCAGCGACCTGATCGTATCCAACGCGTCATGCACGACCAACTGCCTGGCCCCTATCGCCAAGCCACTGCATGAATCGATAGGTATTGAGCAAGGCCTCATGACCACCATCCACGCTTACACCAACGACCAAAATCTTGCAGACGTGGCTCATGCCGACGCTTACAGGGCGCGGGCCGCGGCGCACAGCATGATCCCCACCAAAACGGGAGCAGCCGCCGCGATCGGTCTCGTCATGCCAGAGCTTCAGGGCAAACTCGATGGACTGGCCGTGCGTGTTCCCACCCTCAATGTTTCACTGGTGGACCTGACCTTTACGGCCTCCCGCTCCACTTCGGTAGATGAAATCAATGCCATTATGCTCAGAGCGTCAGAAGCAGATACCTGTGGCGTATTGGGATATAACACTCAGCCACTGGTCTCAATTGACTTTAATCACAACGGTTTTTCAAGCAACTTCGATGCGAACCATACCCGCGTTCAGGGCAAATTGGTCAAAGTACTGGCCTGGTATGACAATGAATGGGGGTTTTCGAATCGCATGTTGGATACGGGTCTCGCGATTGCCTCTACGGGAGTGAAACAGGATTTGGGCGTTGCCGCATAGGCGCACCCATCACAGTGAGTACTTTGGGGGCGCTGCCCCCTTTTTTTGTCTGCGATTTTTTTAGCCTGTAAATAGATAATGTGACGGGAATCGCCGACGACTAGAGATTAGGGTGCCCACCAGCAATCAAAACCTGACGGACCCCAAAATGCGGTGATCGGATAACGCATCTCGTCGCCGCGTTCGCCGGCCCGTTCCAGAACGGTTTTTTTCGTTTCGCCCGTAATGTGGATCACGCCGTGGTCCACAGCCTGTAATCGTCGCCTGGACATCGACACTCTCGCATGGGCAGCGGTCTTAGGAAGAGTGATCAGTGCCCCCTCATCCGTAGTCAAACCGTCTTTCAACGCTGATGCGCACGGAAAAAGTGACGCAGTGTGCGCGTCCTCTCCCATTCCTAACAGCACCACATCAAATCGCGGTAACGAAGACAGCAATGACGATAAAGCTTCAATGTTAACCGTCGCATCATCGGGTGTCGGCATCAAAGACAGGAATTGGGCCTGTTCCGCCTTACCCGTCAGCAAGACTTCCCGAACCAGTCGCTCATTGCGATCTTGATGGTCGACAGGCACACACCGCTCATCCGCCAACAGCACTACAACATTTTTCCAATCGAGGTGACTAGCGGACAGTAAAGAAAAGAGATTTACCGGCGTGCTGCCGCCGGATACGACAAGATAAGCCGCGCCGCGCGCCTCAATACCCAGCGCTAATTTCGAGACGATATAAGCGGCCAGTGAGTGATCCAATGCTTCCCGATCAGCGAAAGTGTGCCACTCAGACATTCCAGCTCCGGCCATCACGGTCGATCAGTAGCTCTGATTTGCTGGGCCCCCAGCTACCTGCTTGATACGTGTTCACCCTCAAGCCGCAGTCCTCGCACGCGGCGATCAGTTGATCGCACCAACGCCAGCTCTCCTCGATTTCCTCGCGCCCAACAAATAGAGACGGATCACCATTGATGGCATCGAGGAACAGGCGTTCATACGCATCGGGGATACGGTCGATGTCGCCGTCTTCGCGGAAATCAAAGTTAAGCGTATGAGTTTGCAGTGAAAGCTTGTCGCGCAAACTTTGACGCTTCGAGACCATCGTCATTTCGATGCCTTCATTAGGCTGCAGCCGAATGATGAGTCGATTTGGCTCTGCCGACTCCCCCTCACCAAAGATGTGATGCGGTAAGGCCTTGTACTGAATGATAATCTCCGTGACCTTGTCAGGCATTCGCTTACCGGTCCTCAGATAAAAAGGCACTCCTGACCATCGCCAGTTGTCCACATGCGCCTTGATCGCGACAAAGGTCTCAGTGTCGCTTCCCTGCGTCTCACAACCGTCTTCATCGAAGTATCCGGGCACTGACTGGCCGTCGATGACTCCTTGACTGTATTGCCCGCGCACTACGTGGTCTTTCACAGTCACCGCGTCAATCGGTCGCAGGGCTTTTACAATTTTCACCTTCTCGTCGCGAATACTCTCTGCTTCCAAAGAGTTTGGAGGTTCCATAGCCACCAAACACAGGAGCTGCATCAGATGGTTCTGCACCATGTCGAGCAACTGACCCACCCCGTCGTAGTAAGCCCAGCGACCCTCAATACCCACTTGCTCTGCAACCGTGATCTGAACATGATCGATGCAACTCTGATCCCACTGCGAATTGATAAAACGATTGGCGAATCGCAGCACCAACAGATTCTGTACCGTCTCTTTGCCGAGATAATGATCAATGCGATAAATATCCCGCTCCTCAAAAAATCGAGCGAGGGTTTCGTTGACTTCGCGGGACGTGGTGAGACTCTCTCCAATCGGCTTTTCAAGGACAATGCGGCACGGCCCAGTCAAACACTTATCTGCGCTCAATTGCTCGCAGATCGTGGCAAACAATGACGGCGGCGTAGCGAGATAAAATAGGCTGATGCGCGTATCGCTCAAACGCCCCTGCAAACCCCTGAATGCCTCTGGCGTAGAGAAATCAGCCGACAGGTAGGTTAATCGCTGAACAAATTTTTGCCACGCTGAATCACTGATCGACTGACGTTTCGCTTTAGCCATTCTGACGCGAAGCTCATCATGGAACGCTTCGGGAGTGTGTTCCTGACGGGCAACTGCGACGATGCGCAGGTCATCGGGTAACAGTCCAGCCGCATCCAGCTGACACAGCGCAGGGAATAGCTTCCGGGCGGATAGATCGCCTGTCGCGCCGAAAATGACCAGATCCAACCCGCTCACGTTGACTTCTCCTCACTGACTTCGGCCAATCTGGCGACGCTATCACCGGCTAATTGGCAGAGTTCGTCCCATTTTTTATGAA
>CALKEI010000053.1 GCA_938085095.1 uncultured Luminiphilus sp.
AAGTCACCGGGCATTTCAGCAAATCCAAAAGGACACTGCTTCGAGCTCACCCGGCGCCCCTTAAGACGCGAGCGCAGCATACCGCCAGACCCTGCCTCGTCGAGCTGACCCATTGCGCTCGATACATATACGCTGATGGCATCTGCAGGCACCTTGCTCGACAGCGTTGACCAGTCGATACCCAGATCTGCCAGCGCATCGGACATGGCAAATACGGCCATCTGTAACGCTCGAGGGTGGTTGCGCGAGGGGTACAAGGCTCCAGGATCAAAACCCGTGGGCAGCTGCCCCGCGCTGCTGACATCAAACTGACGGGTGCTAGGCAGTAACACTTCTGCCTCGGGGTCGAGCGCGACTCGCACTCTCTTGTCATCGAGCACAGTCGACCGGCCACCGGTCACCGCACCGTCTCCTACTCCCCCCGGGTTGTAATGAAAGAGACCCTCGGGGAGATCTGAGCTGACCTGCGCCCGCCTATGCCATGGCACGGCCCGGTGATCAAACCAATCGGCCTCCACTTCGCGCACAAGGGTGTGGCGCAGCATCGCAGCGCAATCAGACGTACCCATCATTTGCGCAAGTGCCGCCTCCGTAGCGACGCGATCCGGAGCTGCGAGGTGCTCCCAGATCATGCGTTTGTAGGCATGCCGGTGCGACGTTCTGCCTGCGCTGTTTACGCCGCCTGCTGCCACCATAACCGGGAGTCTGAGCATATCGTTTTCACTTCCTTGCCATTGCGCGGGGACGGGCCCTCGAGCTGAAGCGCCGCAGTCTACCCTCGACAACCCACTTTTCTATGCGTATAACGCCAAATATTATGAATATATCGCCATATAGTGCGCCACATTTTCGGATTGCGGCGCTGCTACATCCAGACATTCTCGCCTCCTCCATCACCCTTCCCATGGAGATCCTGACTGGCGCAGCGCAAGCTCTGGGGCGCGCGAGCCAGCAAACGTTGAGCATCCGATGCTTCAGCCGGGACGGTGGTCTCCTCACTATCCAGAGCGGACTGACACTCGCGACCGAATCATTGGACGCGCTGGATACACTTGATCTGCTCATCATCCCGGCCATTTGGCGTCAGCCGCAGCGGGTTCTGCGTCGGCACCCCGAGCATATCGAGACCATCGCCCGGCACCTCAGCTCTGGCGGACTGACTATCAGCATCGGCTCAGGAAGCTTCCTGCTGGCCGAAACCGGTCGAATGAACGGGCGCGCCGTCACCACTCACTGGCAATGGTTCGACGCTTTCGCTGCCCGCTACCCTAAGGTGCACCTCGAACGCCAACAGTTAATTACTCAGTCAGACAACGTCTTTTGCGTAAGCAGCGTTAATAGCGTCGCTGACCTGATGGTGTATCTCTGTGGAGAGATTTTTTCCCCGCGCGTGGCGCGGCACATCGAGAATCAATTCTCACCAGAGATCCGACAGCGCTTTTCGCCTTCGCCGTTGGATGCACCCAGAGATCTTCATCACGACGAGCTCATCGCCGATGCACAAACCGAGCTGATGCGTGATCTTCGCGCGACTCCCGCTGTCCCGGCTTTGGCCGTTAGGCTTGGCGTCAGCGCGAGAACACTGACGCGACGCTTCAAATTAGCTACCGGGGTGTCTATCAGCGGCTACATTCAGCAACGACGCCTCGATGAAGCTCAGTCATTGCTGCGTCGGACCAATCTCTCAATCACCGAGGTCGGCGTAGCCGTTGGCATCAATGATTCATCCCACTTTGCGCGCATGTTTCGAGAGCAGACGGGGCTGACCCCTTCCGGGTTCCGGACTGCGGTGCGCGACAAAGCCTTTACCGCTAACCCCTTGCCAGACTGAACTTGCAGGGTCGCCACAGTTCGGGCTAAATGCCCGCCCCCGTATTAATTGAGAGTCACAGCATGTCCGATGTCTTGATTGTCGATGGTGCCCGTACGCCGATGGGCGGCCTGTTAGGCGACCTCGCCGACGCCACAGCCAATGAATTGGGGACCGCCGCGATCGCCGCCACCCTTGAACGGACCGGAGCGGCCCCTGACGCGATCGACGAAGTGTTTATGGGCTGCGTGCTACCCGCAGGCCTCAAGCAATGTCCGGCTCGCCAGGCGATGCTCGCGGCCGGCATCCCAAACACCACGGGTGCGGTGACCGTCAATAAAGCCTGCGGTAGCGGCATGCAGGCCACTATCTTCGGTGCCGATAGCATTACCGCCGGCACTAACCAGCTTGTTCTAACGGGCGGACTCGAGAGCATGTCGAACGCGCCGCAAATTCTGATGACGGGGCGAAAAGGTCAGCGTCTTGGGCACACTAAACTCTATGACCACATGTTTATTGACGGCCTCGAGGATGCTTACACGGGTGCCGCGATGGGAACATTTGCGCAAAAGACCGCCGACGAGCATAGCCTCACCCGCGAGGAAATGGATGCGTTCGCCATTGAAAGCCTGACCCGTGCGCAGCGCGCCATCGACGAGGGCCTCAATAGCGAAGAAATCGCGCCCGTCACCATTCGCACGCGCAAAGGGGAGCACACGGTGTCAATTGACGAGCAGCCGCATAAAGCGAACCTCGAAAAAATCCCCCAGCTACGCCCCGCTTTTGCCGAGGGCGGCACCATCACTCCGGCCAACTCCAGTTCGATTTCGGATGGCGCCAGCGCGCTCCTGTTGGCCAGCGAGAGCGCCGTTCAGCATCATGGACTGGCGCCCCGCGCTCGCATCGTGGCCCATTCGCGCAACAGTCTTGCACCCGAGGCGTTTACGCTGGCACCCATTGGTGCGACCGAACAGGTACTCGCCAAAGCAGGCTGGTCGACCTCAGACGTTGACCTGTGGGAAATCAATGAAGCTTTCGCTATGGTCACCATGCTGACAATGCGAGCATTTGATCTCGATCCTGCCTGCGTCAATGTTCACGGCGGCGCCTGCGCGCAGGGCCACCCGGTCGGCTCAACCGGCTCACGGATTATCGTTACGCTGATGCACGCACTCAAACGCTACGGCAAAAAGCGCGGCGTTGCTGCTCTGTGTATCGGAGGTGGTGAAGCCACCGCCGTGGCCATCGAACTGATCTCATAACGCGACGATCCGCCATGCTCAGTGATATCCCCACGCTCCTCGATGACATCAGTGCCGGCCGCATGGTCATACTGATGGATGATGAAGATCGGGAGAACGAAGGCGACCTCATCATCGCCGCCGAGAAAGTCACGCCGGAGATCATTAACTTTTTTGCCACCGAAGCCTGTGGCCTCATCTGCATGCCGATCACCCCCGAGCGAGCACGACAGCTGAACCTGCCTTTGATGGTGCGAGACAACCGGTCCCAGCATGAAACCAACTTTACTGTTTCGATCGACGCCACCGAGCAACTGGGGCCTGGCGTCAGCGCGGCCCAGCGCTCGCACACCATTCGACAGGCGGTGTCACAACATGCCACGCCCAAGGATATCCGTCAGCCCGGGCATATCTTTCCCTTGGTCGCCAAACCCGGCGGCGTGCTCAAACGCGCTGGTCACACCGAAGCGGGCGTCGATTTGGCCCGCATGGCAGGCCTCGCTCCCGCCGCAGTGATTGTTGAAATCATGAACCCGGATGGCACCATGGCCCGCCGGCCAGAGCTGGAGATTTTTGCCCAAGCGCATCGACTGAATATGGGCACCATCGCGGATCTAATTGAGTATCGCTCACTCCATGAGCAGTCGATCGAATTGCACAGCGCCGAGACAATCCACACAGAGTGGGGCCCCTTTACACTGCATACGTTTCGCGACTTGATCGACGACACGCTCCATTTCGCCCTCAGCCTTGGCAACCTCACGGAGGCTGGCGCAGTGCCGGTTAGAGTGCAGCCAGTCAATACCTTGCGCGACCTACTCGGCACCCAACTCGATGCGGCCAGCCCGCAAGGATGGTCCTATCGCGCGGCAATGGCTCATATCGCAAGCGCAGGAAGGGGTGTCGTCGTGCTGCTGGGAGGCACCGAGACGCCCGCCACCGTTCTTGAAGATTTGGACCAGCTGCTGCATACAGAGCAGCGACCCGCGCCGCCGCAGAACTATCGCCTGATCGGCACGGGGGCGCAGATCTTGCGCCACCTTGGCCTCACTGATCTACAGCTGATGTCGGCGCCGCTTCATTTCAATGCGCTGTCGGGATTCAACCTGAATATCACTGACTTTCTCGCCGCACCCGGGCGATAGGATAGACGCACCCCGACCATCAAGCTTAATCGCGGTCAGGAGTGGAAAGTCACGACGTCTTCTATTGCTGCCCGTTCGGTCCGCACGTCGTTCACAGCGGTGTCAGTGGGATAACCAAACGACATTCCAAACATCAGCTGCTCGTGATCACCCAACCTCAGTGTCGGGCGAATCACGTTGGCAAGAAACGCCAGTGATGTCTGAGGGCACGAGCCCAAACCATGGGCGGTCAGCCCCAACATCACGGTTTGAGCAAACATTCCCAGGTCGCAGGCCTCCCGCAACCCAAATCCGGTAGGCAAGGTAAAAAAGGCCACAGCCGGGGCATCAAAAAAGCCGAAATTACGCATGAACCACGCGTTCCGCTCAGCCTTTTGCTCACGGGCAATCCCCAGCGCGTCGTAAAGCGCGGTAGCCGAGGCGTGCTGCCGATCTTTGTAGACCCCTTGATATTGACCGTCGTATGGGAAGTCGAGCGCGATTTCGCCCGCCGCGAACTTGGCCGGTAATTCAGCACGCAATGCTTCCAGCGTATCGCCGGTGACAATATGAACAAACCAGGGTTGAGTGTTGCAGTTACTGGGTGCCCGCTGGGCAACGCCAAATACGGACTCGATAATCTGACGCGGAACCGGGTTCGGTTTGAATTCGCGCATAGAGCGGCGACTGTCAACGATATGGAGAAAAAGCTCAGCCGAGCCTGCAGTATCATTCATTGCTTGTGCGACCTCATTTACGACCTGAGCGCCTCAGGCTCTCTATTCAATGCTTGCTCGTCTCGAAAGCGCTTTATCTCAGGTTACCGTCAATACGCTCGGGGATGTATTCCGCGGCCAGCCAAGGCGGCAGCGAGCTTCGCTGATTCTCCCTCACCTCGCGAGTGCCAGCCGACGCGGCGGTGGGACACGCACCGGTTCCGAGCCAATCCAGCGCCGTTGCAACGAGCGTCTCCTGTGGGTCACCGAAGGCATTGAAAATATCATCCTCGGCAGCGCAGAGCGTGAATCGACCAGTGCCCTCGAGACCCACCTGATGATATCCACCCTGGTTCTCGCCATTGACGATCTCAAAAGCCGTCAGCCTCAGCGCCACATCGCAATCCGCACGCTCTAGGCCGTCGACACTCTGATGCATATCCCATCTCCCCTGCCCCACCTGCTTGCCAAAGGAATCCTCACCCACCATGACGACTTCCACATGGGGATCCAGCCCATTAATGACCAGCTCGCTGGCAGAAGCGGTTGAGCCCGAGGTGATAAAGGCGATGCGGATCGGTGAGAACGTTTCGGGCAGCTCATCAAACAGACCCCAGTTATCCGTATCTTCATTAAAATCCGGGTGCTGGTCGTTTACCTGAATCTTGAACGAGGCCTCGCCCGTTGCCGTCAGGCCCGCTAACAGGTCCAGCATCGTGTCAGCCACGCTGAGCAGCCCACCTCCGTTGTAACGGAGATCAATAATCAGGTCGGTTACATTGGCCTCTTTAAAAAGCGTAGTAGCCTCCGATAGGGAAGAGAAGCCCTCGTCGGGGGAGAGTGCCGCGACGATAAACTGGCGAAGGTGGAGATAACCTACGGGGGCAAGACCGGCCCGCTCAATGAGTAAGGGCTCTCCCGCCAGGGCTGGCGGGGCAAGTTCGTCTTTGGCGATAGAGATCTCAACCTCGGCACCGTTCTGGACGAAGCGAAAGACTCTGACGACGCCCACCTCGCCGGGACCAAAAATCTCTTCACTGGTCGCCTCGCGAGCACTCAATTCATCGAGGGTCTCAAACCCCGACCCCGTGTCGACGGCAACCAATTCCATTCCTCTCCTCACGCCGGCTGCCCACGCCGGACCGCTCTCAAACACATCAATGATAAACAGCTGAGTGGCGGTAGAACTGGAGCGAAAGCCGAAACCGATGTAAGCCCCAGAACTGATGCTGGTCTCGTCTTCGGTAATCGTGGTCATGTAGGAAAAACCTCTGTCGCGACCGTCGTCTAATAACGGCTTCAAACGCGCGTCGAGGTAGGCTTGCGCACTGGCATAGCCAGATTTGTCGACGTTGTTCATTTCGTCGTACCAGAGGTACCAGCTGTCGGTGACCCCTTCTACAAAATCAATCTGCGCGGCAACGCCACAGGCATCCTCCTCCTCAGTGCCGCCCGAGGCATCACCGCCTGAATCTCCGCCATCGGTAACCGGCGGAGTCGGTGGCAACGAACTGCTGCTCCCCCCGCCACCGCCACACGCCACTAATGTCACAGCCAGTATTCCTGCAACGAGCCGGTAAACCACCTGCATGCCTTCACCACTTCCGCTGTTGTATTCCCAAATGTTACACGTTTACCGGTGGGGGGTCGCGATTACAGCGCCTGAACGTTAAGGTCGCCACCCGTCTGTTGATTCCCAACGCTCTGATAGCCTAAAGTGCTAAGGACTTGTTCCGAACAAGTGCGGCGCAGCTGCGCGCGCCCACAGAAAATGACGTAACTGAGAGGGCCCAAACCATGCCGTCAACCGAAGACCGCTTAGCCATTGCCGAATTGCTGAATCGAATGGGCTACTACTACGATGAAAACCACCTCGATGACCTCGCCGCTAGTTTCACGGAGGACGCCGTAATGAGCATGCAGATTGCAGGCGGTGACCTGGTGGGACCTTTTGAAGGCCGCGATAACATCATGGAGCTGTATCGAGGCGCCAAGTCGACTCAAACTGACGTGCGCCGCCATGACATTACCAATATCTTTTTTGACACGTCGGGTGACACGCTGTCAGTCACCTCTTATTTGACGTTGTTCGCGACTGAAAACGCCGAAACCAAGCTACTCACCACCGGCGTGTATCGAGATCAAGTTGTGCAGATGCAGGGTGAATGGAAAATCAGCCGACGCCATATTGATCTCGACAGCGCGTACTGAGAACCCCTATGAATCTTGGATGTATCCCAGCCAAAACTGCGCTGCTTGATCCTGAGCGCGAAGCGCTGATCGACATTCCCAACGAACGGCGAATGACCTTTAGCACGCTAGATGAGCGCGTCCGCAAACTCGCCAACGGCCTGTGCGAAGAGATGGGTCTCGAGAAAGGTGATCGCGTCGCGATTCTGTCCAAGAACTGCATCCAGTACATGGAGGTTTTTTACGCCTGCGCACGCTGCGGCCTGATCGCCCAGCCACTGAACTGGCGACTCAGTGAGCCCGAGATGGTCCGAATACTCGATGATGGCGAGCCCAGCGTACTCATCGGATCCGAGGAATATGCAGCGGTGACAGAGCGGCTCACAAGCGCCGCCGGACTGAGCCAGTCACTGGTGTTTAGCGCCGATCCCCAGTGCGATTACGAGGCATTGATCGCCGGAGCGAGTGACGCAGAGCCTCCTGCCGCGGCTACCGTGACAGGTGACGACCCGGTATTGATTCTCTATACCGGCGGGACTACCGGAGAATCCAAGGGCGCGCTGCACTCTCATCACTCGCTCTACATGGGCATGCTCAACCAATCGATCGCCGAGCGGATCGTGCCGACCGATGTCTATATGCTGACCGGACAGATGTTTCATATTCCAGTGGCACTGGCAATGAACTACATGGCACACGGTTGTCCGGTGGTCCTGATCAACTTTGACGCCAAACTCGCCCTCGAAGTAATTCAGCAAGAGCGGGTGTCAGCTTTTCTGGGGATCACGACAATGATCAACTGGATGATGGCTGCAGAGGGCTTTGAGGACTATGACCTCAGTAGTCTGCGTAACTTCCAATACGGCGGCGGACCAATGCCACGCTCCGTCGTAGAGGCGGCGCTCAAGGCGTTCCCCTGCACGATGATTCAGGGTTACGGCCAGACCGAAGGGATGACGATGACCTTCTTGTCACAGGAAGACCATCAGCGCGCGATTGCCGGCGACCATCCTGAACGGCTCGGCTCATGCGGTCGCGAAGGATTCGTCTCCGAAATCCGCGTCGTCAGTCCCGATGGCAAACCCGTTGCCAGAGATGGTCGGAGCGCGGGTGAGATCGTTGTGCGCTCCGAAGCTAACATGCTGGGTTACTGGCGCCGCCCTGACCTCACTGAAAAGACGCTGCGCGACGGCTGGATGTGGACCGGCGATATCGCGACATGGGATCAAGAGGGCTACGTTTTCATTGTTGATCGCGCCAAGGACATGATCATTTCCGGCGGCGAGAACATCTACAGCACGCAGGTAGAGGCGGCGATTCATCAGCACCCCGCCGTCCTGGAATCAGCGGTATTCGGCATTCCAGACGATACCTGGGGCGAAGCCGTAAAGGCGGTGGTCGTGTTAAAACCGGGCCAACATGCCACCGAAGAAGACATTATTGCTGAAGCAAGTAAGCACCTCGCCTCTTACCAAAAGCCCAAGTCGGTGGATTTCGTGGAGGCGTTGCCCAAAGCACCCACCGGCAAAATTCTGAAACGCGATCTTCGTGACCCCTATTGGCAAGCAGAGACCCGCCAAGTATGAGCGGCCTGCTATCAGAGGAGGTGCTGTCCCATATTGGCAGGCAGAGCGAGCCTCGCCGAGAAATCGTGACGCGACGGGACATCCGCAAATATGCGGTTGCGACCGGCAACCGCCAGACAAAATATCTCAGCGGCGACATCGCCCCGCCGCTGTTCCATCTGCATTTATTCTGGGATGTCGTTCCCCTGAACGAGCTATCACCCGACGGCGTATCAATTGATCCGCTGTTACCCAAATTTCCGCTGGACAAAGCCATGGCGGGGGGCCTCGATATCACCTACCACCGACCGATTAAATCGGGCGATTGGCTCACGGCCACCCGCACGCTTACAGACATCTATGAGAAAGCGGGTCGCAGCGGCCCCCTCATTTTCTATGAGGTACTGATGGAAGTTCGTAATGACAACGGCGAGCTGGTAATCAGTGAAAAAACTACGAGGATTATGCGATGAGGGCAGCGCCCAGCGTCGGGATGACATTACCCGAGCGTCAGCATGATTGTGATGTCGTGCAACAAATGCTCTACAACGCCTCTCTGTGGAACGGCCATCGCATCCACTTCGATATGCCCTATGCCACCGAGGTGGAAGGTTATCCCGGCCTGGTGGTCGCGGGACCGCTCATCGGGGACTGGCTCCATCAGGTGGTGGATGAGTGGCTTGGCGATAGCGGCATGATCACCGCTATTGAATACTCGAATCGCGTAGCGGCCTTTGTGGGCGAGACCGTCACTGCAGGCGGCACCGTCACCGGGTATGACGCCGACAGCGGCGAGATCACAGTGGAAGTGTTCGTGAAAAACGATCGCGATGACATTCTTGCACCTGGCGTCATCACCGCCAGATTGAACCGTTAAGGCGAGTGCCAGTGACCAACACGGGACTGGGTGGTGGCTTCGCGCTGATCGGCATGGCCGAGAGTGACGTTGGCATTGTTCCTGAAAAGAGCCCGCGGGAGCTGTGTGTTCAGGTCACGCTCGATGCCATTCACGATGCGGGGCTCACGCTGAAGGACGTGGACGGCCTCATCACCTGCAATGCCTTTGCGGAGCCCATCATGTATCACGCCGAGGCAGTAGCCGAATACCTGGGTTGGCAGCCACGGCACTGCGTGACGGTCAACACGGGAGGCGGCACCACTTTTATGGCAATCAATATGGCCGCCGCCGCCATTGCCGCCGGTATGGCCGATACCATCGTGGTCTCTATGGCGGACAGCCTGCGCAGCTTCATGACCCGCGAACAGGCGATGATAGTCCAGTCCAGCTCCGGTCATCCCCATTATGAACAACCCTACGGACCCACCGTACCCGCTTATTACGCACTCATCGCCCGGGCCCACATGGATCGCTATGGCACGACCGAAGCCCAGTTCGCTGCAGGGGCCGTCTCCTGCCGGGCCTGGGCCGCCCAGCATCCCAAGGCCCAAAAGCGCGACCCGATCAGCATTGACGACGTGCTGAACTCCCGAGCCATCGCAGACCCTCTGAAGGTGCTGGACTGTTCGTTGGTTTCAGATGGTGGTGCCGCAGTGGTCATCACACGGAAGGACCGCGCGAAAGATGGGCCACACAGACCGATCACCATGCTGGGTTATGGAGAGGGGCACGCATATGAACACATCAGCCAAGCCAAAGACCTCACCACGTCAGCGGCGGTGCAGTCAGGTCGGGCCGCCTATGCAGCGTCGGGTCTGACGCCTGATGATATGGATCTCCTGCAGCTATATGACTGTTTTACCCCCGCCCTTCTCATTCAAATCGAAGATTTAGGCTTTTGCGAAAAAGGCGAAGGCGGTGACTGGCTAGCCAGTGGCGTTACGCTTCCGGGCGGCAGCAAACCGCTCAATACTCATGGCGGCATGCTGTCGTATTGTCATCCCGGCAACCCCGGGGCGATGTTCGGTCTGACCGAAGCCATCACACAGATGCGCGGCGACGCCGGAGAGCGACAGCTACCCGACATCAAGACAACGCTCTGCCATGCTCAGGGGGGCATTATGTCAAGTCATGCCAGCCTGATTCTGGGCGTGGAGGACTGAGCATGGCGAAGCCCGTACCGCAGCCGACACCAACCGAGCAGCCCTTCTATGACGCCTGCGCGCGAGGCGAGCTGGCGCTTCAACTTTGCCAAGATTGCGGGCACCGATTGTTTTATCCACGCACCCATTGCGATCAGTGTCACAGTCATGACCTGATATGGCAGACCGCCAGCGGAGCTGGCCGCATTGCCAGCTACACCGTCGTTCGCCGCGGTGTTTCCGTTGACTTTGAAGCACCCTATGTCATCGCCCTAATTGATCTCGATGAAGGCCCCAGAATGATGAGCCAGATCATTGACGCTGACCCTGAGTCCCTCGCTGTAGGCTTATCAGTCACCGTGGACTTTGCAGCGTGGTCCGAAGAGATCACACTACCGGTGTTTCGATTACACCCCGCGCTGGCGGGCGACGACTCCTGATGCAAAGCCGACAACTCGAGAGACAATGATGAACAGCCAGACGATTCCTGTTGCGGTGATTAACCCAGACGCCCCTGCTGAAAGCCTCGAAGCGAAACAGCCCGACATTGATAACGGCACGGAAATCTACGGCAAAGATGGCTACTTCAGTGCTGAACAAATGGAACGCGAATGGGACAAAGTGTGGAGCGAGAGTTGGCTGATTGCCGGAGTCAGCACTGATCTTCAGGAACCGGGTGACTATTTTCTATTTCGCGTGCGCAGCGAGTCCATCATTGTCACTAAAACCGAAGACGGCACCAAAGCATTTTATAACGTCTGCCCTCATCGGGGGGCACGGCTCCTCAGCGAACAGCGCGGCAACAAGAAGGTATTCGTGTGCCCGTTTCACAGCTGGAGTTTTCGCAACAACGGTGAGCTCCGCGCCATCACCGATGAAGAGACGTTTCAGGAAGCGGTAATCTGTCATCGACCGGGCCTTTCATCAGTCGCCTGTGAAGAACATGCCGGGCTGATCTTTATCTCTATGTCCGACAACCCCCCCCCACTTAAAGACGCTATTGGCTTGCCCGAGGGGTACCTTGAGAACTACCAGATCGACAAGATGCGGGTGGTGCGGCACGTGCGCAGCGAGTGGGGATCCAACTGGAAAGTCGGCGTAGAAGCGTTCTACGAGAGCTATCACCTGCATGCCGTGCACCCCGAGACCCGGGGCGTGATGGGCGATCTGAATGTGCAATACGACTGTTACCCCAATGGTGCCAGTCGAATGATTGTTCCGCTAGGCCAACCCAGTCCTCGGCAGGCAGACCAAACTACCGTCAACGAGGGGCTTCAGTGGATGCTGCAGGAAACAGGCGTGGATGCGGCACAATTCGATGGCACGGCAGCCGATGTTCGTGCCGCGATCCAACGGGCCAAGCGCGAGCGGTCCGATCGGCTCGGACTGGGTTACGACCGCTTTACCGACGGGCAACTGTCCGACAGCTGGGCGACAGGCATCTTCCCTAACGTGCAGATCGGCTGCCATCCAGAAGCAATATTCCTCATGCGCTTTATGCCTCACGACACCGACCCCGAGCGCTTCTGGTACGACACCATGACGTTGTTGTTTCCGGTGGACGATCCGAATTACTGCCCTCCTGCATGGATGGGTCTTCCGGAAGGGACCGACGTCACCGGAGCTGTGCGACCCGAGACAGAAGACTTTTTGATCGATGAAGACCCGGGTCTGGGTCTCGTACTGAGTCAGGATGCGGCGTTTTTACCCTCAGTGCAGGAAGGCATGCGCAGCAAAGCGTTCAAGGGCCAGCTCTGGGGCGAGCAGGAGCAGCGGTTACGCCATTTCCATGTCGAACTGGAGCGCCGTCTTAACGCTTGATTCACCCTGTCCATTCCATTGCATCGCAGGCGAATCGGCGTTCATTATTTTTTTATATAAAAAACAATATTTTAACGGCACTATGTCAGTGATTACATCCTGACCATGCCGGCCCGGCAACCTCCAAAAAACGCTCCGACTGTGTATACTCCGTGACCCCTTCCTTTTGGCGGAGAGAAAAACGATGAATGCCCCACAACAGGTCGTAATCAGCCCCGACACCGAAATCAAAATGCAGGATGCCCTGAAAGCCCAGCGAGAGAGCTACCTTCAGGAAGGCTTCGTCTCTGCAGAGACCCGGATCGATCGCC
>CALKEI010000054.1 GCA_938085095.1 uncultured Luminiphilus sp.
AGAGCACATCCTCGAGGGCATCGAGTCCTTTCCGCGCGCACTACAAATGGTGTTACGCGGCGAAAACCACGGCAAGTTGATGATTAAGCTCACGGACTAACGCAACCATGAAAATATTACGTACCCCCGACGAATGCTTCGCCAATCTGCCGGATTGGCAGTTCGAACCACACTACACCACGATCACCGATGCGGATGGGACTGATATTCGCGTTCACCATATCGACGAAGGGCCGCGGGATGCTGAGCCCATACTGCTCATGCATGGCAACCCGACCTGGAGCTATTTGTACCGCAAGATGATTCCGGGGCTGCTCGAAACAGGCCGCCGTGTCATCGCCGCTGATCTTGTTGGGCTGGGCCGCAGCGACAAGCCTGCCAAGCGCAAATATTACAGCCACCCGCGCCACATAGATTGGATGAGTAGATGGCTCAACGCTATGGCACTGAAAAACATCACTTTGTTCTGCCAGGATTGGGGTGGGGCCATTGGGCTGCACCTGGTTGCTCGCTATCCGGAGCGATTTGACCGGGTCATTGTCTCCAACACTGGATTGAGTGACGGAGAATCTGTAACGAGGGCATTACGAATCTGGCAGTGGGGTATGAAATTTCTGCCCAGCTTTCCGTTGCGACTTGCTATCAAGTCGGCAATTCAGTGCCCCGAGTTCTCGGAAGATGAGTTGAAAGCTTACCTGGCTCCGTATCCATCAAGAAAATACGAGGCAGCTATTCTTGCCTTTCCACAGCTCATACAGACCCATCCCGGCATGCCGGGTGTTGCAGAAAACATCAAGGCGGTGGAGGTGCTTAGCAGATTCGACAAGCCGTTTCTAACCTTGTTCGGCACTCGGGATCCAATGACGCGCGGTGGTGACGAGGCAATATGGGAAATAGTGCCTGGTGCGAAGGGCTTGGCTCATCAGCGACTTTCGGGTGCGGGACATTTTACTCAGGAAGACAAGCCGCAGGAGTTGGTCGAGGCGATCACCCAACTCTTGCAAGTTTCCTCAACCACGTAGTGGTAACCATCATGTTTGAACGCATCCTGCCGCCAATGGCAAAGAATGAGTACCGGGGAAGTCCACTTGCATTCTATGGGCTGTGCCTGTTTACGGCGGTGTTTGCATTCCGTTCTTTGGTGCACTTTCTGAAAGACGATGGAGGTATTAATTCAATCGCCTCGATCATCACATTCCCCGGTACACCGGACCCCGATCAGGTGATCCATCTGTTGGACCCGACGTTCTACGAGCACGAACCGCCGGAGGGCGCTCGCGCCACGCTGGTGTTTCTCGGCGTAGCCACCCGGCTTTTTGTGCTTACTCTGCACGAGCGGAAGAGCGTTTTCCGAGTACGAAGGAGTTACGGTAAATGTTAGTCGTCAGGTATTTGTTTCTTACGGTTGCGATCCTTGTGTTGTCTGCCACTCTGCTCGGCCACAGCCTGCGTAGCCAGATGGAGGCGATGAGCGTGCAAAACGGCAATTGGCAGACCACTGTTAATGCAGGTTCCGCCGATGCTGGCACCATGCTGCGCGCAGCGGTTGCACTTGGTGGTTTGTTGGCATCCACCCGCGAGGATTCGGTCTATTACATCGTCGAAACCGTTAATGGCGAGCCGTTGCGGCTAGATTGTGATTATGTGCTACGCGGTGGAGATTATGACGCGGATTGGTGGAGCGTCACCGCCTATGCCTGGGACAACTATCTGATTCCCAACGATTACAAGCGCTACTCCTACAACAATGAAAATCTGATTCGTGATGCCGACGGTCGCTGGGAGATTCAGGTGTCGGTTAACAAGCAACCCGGAAATTGGTTGCCAACCGGCCCTG
The DNA here is from genome assembly GCA_938085095.1 of uncultured Luminiphilus sp. Taxonomy (GTDB): domain Bacteria; phylum Pseudomonadota; class Gammaproteobacteria; order Pseudomonadales; family Halieaceae; genus Luminiphilus. Next base: position 1,838 of record CALKEI010000054.1, read on the forward strand.
CAGCCTCAGCCAACTGGCATAAATTCTCGGCAAAGGACTTCGACTTGTTGCTGCGTTTATATGCACCCGGTCAGGAGTATCTCGACAAGCCAGCATCCGCTTCGTTACCCCAGATTCACAAGGTGGGATGCTCGTGAGTATTTTACGCTCTGCTGCCGTTGTTTTGCTTTGTGCCGGGGTTGGGCAATACCTGCTCGCGATGGCGACGCCTCGACTGATCATGGAAGCGTTGCATCGAACAGTTGGTGAGCGGTACGGGCACAACACGTTGAACGTGGCGCATACACCAGACGCAAGCTCCCGGGATGTGGTTCGCCCCAGCCCTGATCTCATTTACGGCGTTTGCGCCTATGATCTTACCGATGGTCCTGTAGCAATAAGTGCTGACGTGCCGAGGCGGTATTGGTCGATGCAGTTTTATCAGATGAATACCAATAACTTCGCAGGTTTCACCAACAAACGGGGCGGTGAAACAGGTGCGGGAGAAACCTTTAAGGTGACTTTGGTTGGTCCTGCTCACCGCGCCACTGACCACTCCGGTACCGTTGTTCGGTCGCCAACAGACCGCGGCGTCATGCTGCTACGCGCTTCTGCCATCGGTGATTCCGATATCACCCGAACCGCGGTGCAACGCAGCACTTGCGAAGCGGTCGGTAAACAGGACCAGGGAGTTAAGTCGTGAAGTCGTTTAAAGATAAAGTGGCAGCGATTACAGGCGCAGGATCGGGCATTGGGCGTCAACTGGCGGTGCAGTTGGCTGGGCAGGGCTGCCACCTGTCGCTATCTGACGTTAATGAAACCGGCTTGGCAGAGACGGTTGCGCTCCTTGACAGTATGGCGGTAAGGGTAGAGGCGGATGTCGTCGATGTGGCTAATCGAGAGCAGGTTTATCGATGGTCCGACAAGGTGGTTGCAGATCATGGGCGAGTCAATCTGATTCTTAATAATGCGGGTGTGTCGATGACCAGTACCGTCGAAGGCCTGACCTACCTGGAACTGGAATGGATATTGGGCATCAATCTGTGGGGTGTGATCCATGGCACTAAAGCCTTTCTGCCGCATATCAAAGCCAGTGGTGAAGGGCACATTGTCAATGTCTCAAGCATTTTCGGAATGTGTGCCCAGCCAACACAAAGCGCTTACAACACAAGCAAGTATGCCGTGCGAGGTTTTACGGAGGCTTTGCGCCTGGAGTTAGAACTTGAAGGTTGCGCGATCAGCGCGACGTGCGTTCATCCTGGCGGTATCAAAACTAATATCATTCGGTCAGGCAGGGCCAATGCCAGCGTGAAACTTGGTCACGACAAGTCGCGCGAACAGGAGCTTAGTGCGACGGAGAAGGTACTGCGCACCACTCCGGAAGAAAACCTAGCCATGATTGAAGACTCAGTTCGCTACCTTAAAACACAAGGTAAGGAAGTGGTGTATGATGCCGAGCATT
>CALKEI010000055.1 GCA_938085095.1 uncultured Luminiphilus sp.
TAATATCGACACCACCGCGGCGTTGGTAAAACGCGACAACCTGAAGCGATTCCGGCGCCAGTGTCATCAGGTCAGCATAGATCTGATCAACACACTGCTCATGAAAACCCTGATGGGAGCGATACGCGCTGAGATACGCCGACACGCTAAGGTGGTCGATCGGCTGGCCGGTATAGCGAATGGAGAGGCTGCCCCAATCTGGCTGAGCCGTGACGGGACACAAAGAGCGCAAGCTATGGCTTATCAGATGTTCAGACACGACGTTCCCCTTCCTTGGTGAATGCGTCAACCTTTCAGCTGAGATTGTCTCAGGCCCGGCGCCCATGGTGCAACCGGGCAGATTTACGCCCTCGAGCTCCTCAGTCATGCCCGACAACTCCGACACTGGCAAACAGTGCAGTACCACCTCGGCATCGACACACGCCGAAATGTCTCTCGAGATGACCTCCAGCGCCTCAGAATGATGCGAGAAACGATGATGATTTAAGGAATTGAGGTATAGCTTTAACGACTTAGACTCGACCGTCGCAGGAGAGTCAGCGGGGATGGCGAACCATCCCACCCAGTGCGCGACGGAATCCTCGACGCACCAGGACAATTCGTAAGCGTGCCAAATGTCCCACCCGAACCGGGTTATAGCGGGCGCCGACGGGCGAATGATTTGTTCAAGAATATCGGGCGCGTAGGCTTCTGGCGCCGCGACTCGCTGACCTAGTACCCCGGCCATGGCCGCTAGGTTCTCAGTCGCCTGCCCGTTCTGAGCAGATGGGCCGCATAGAGGTAAGCGACCAACGTAAAGGAGCCAATCATGGCAAATGCAAATCCGACGCTAACGTCACTGACACCCAGCACCCCAAATCGAAAGGCATTCACCACGTAGACCAGAGGGTTGGCCTGAGAAACCGTCGCCCAAAACTCGGGCAGTAGCTCCAGCGAATAAAACACCCCACCGAGATAGGTCAGCGGCGTGAGCACAAAGGTCGGCACAATGGAGATATCGTCGAAAGTATTCGCGAAGACGGCGTTGATCAATCCGCAAAGCGAAAACAGAACAGAGGTTAGCGCCACCACGGCGACAACCACTGCGTAACTATGAATGTTGAGCTCAACGAAAAGAGAGGCAACCGTGGTTACAATCACCGCGACCAGCATGCCCCGACTCACACCGCCAGACACAAAGCCTAATAAAATAATATGGTTGGGTGTGGGCGAAACCAGTAACTCTTCGATACTGTTATTAAATTTTGAACCAAAGAAAGACGACACCACGTTCGCATACGAATTAGTGACGATCGCCATCATAATGAGGCCCGGCACTACAAATTCCATGTAGCTTACGCCCCCCATCTCGCCGATTCGTGACCCGATCAAGCCGCCAAAAATTAAAAAATACAGGGACATGGTAATCGCAGAGGGCAGCAACGTTTGGGTCCAGATACGCGTGTAGCGGCGAATCTCCTTTCGCAGCAGCGTTAACAATGCAATGTACTGCTCGTAAGGAGTCATGCGCCCTGCTCCAATAGCGACACAAACATCTGCTCCAAACGATTTTCACGGTTACGCATACTAATGATACCGATGCCAAGGTCGTGCAAGCGCGACATCAACTCCGCGAGATTCTGCCCCTGCTCTATATGCGCCTGAAGACAAAAATCATCGACTCGTGTCAGCTCAAAGCCCTCTACCATCAAGTCCTCGGGCAACCGTTCATGGGCATCCAGAATAAAGGTCTCTCTGTGCAGCTCTCGAAGCAGGTTTTTCATCGAGGTATTCGTCACGATCTCACCGTGGTTAATGATCGCAATATTACGACAGAGACTCTCGGCTTCCTCCAGATAATGCGTCGTCAGAATAATCGTGGTACCCGCCGCATTAATCTCTTTGAGAAAATCATACATCGCGCGTCGCATCTCGATGTCTACGCCTGCCGTGGGCTCGTCGAGAATCAATACGCTGGGTTCATGAATCAGCGCTCGCGCAATCATCAGCCGACGCTTCATGCCGCCAGATAGCATCCTTGCGCGCGTATTGCGCTTGTCCGTTAAACCGAGCTTCGCTAGGTAGGTGTCGATGCGTTCGCGGGCCGTCTTCAGTGGAATGCCGTAGTAACCAGCCTGATGAATGAGGATATCCTCGACACTCTCGAAAACGTTGAAATTAAATTCCTGCGGGACCACACCAAGATGCCGCTTAGCTGCGGGAAAATCGGTGTCAATATCAACGCCCTTGACCCTTACCGTACCCGCGGTCTTGTTTACCAGAGAGCAGATCACGCCAATGGTGGTCGATTTGCCCGCACCGTTAGGACCTAACAGCGCGAAAAAATCGCCTTCGGCGACTTTGAGGTCAATGCCCTTGAGCGCTTGCAGGCCATTGGCGTAGATTTTCTCTAGGCCCTCAATTTCCAGCGCATAAGACATGTGTAATGCTTCCTTGAGACGACACTCCGAAGAGCGGTGTAGTGTAACCAATCGCGGTACGCATCAGAAGGAACAGAAATTCGCTCTTGACGCGCCAACGGGGGGTCACTAACATGCGCGCCTTCTGTTGTAAGGATCACTGTCCCCTTCGTCTAGTGGCCTAGGACACCGCCCTTTCACGGCGGGAACAGGGGTTCGA
>CALKEI010000056.1 GCA_938085095.1 uncultured Luminiphilus sp.
ACACCGGCCTTCCCAACGTCACCCGAGACGCGCGGATGATCAGAGTCATAGCCACGATGTGTGGCGAGATCGAAGGCAACTGAAATGCCTTGGCCGCCCGCTGCCAGCGATTTCCGATAGAACGCGTTGGAGGCCTCGGCCGTCGAGAACCCGGCGTACTGACGAATCGTCCAACGCCGACCCGCGTACATGGTGGCCTGTGGACCCCGAATATAGGGCGACATGCCCGGCAGAGTATTGGTATACGGCAACTGCTCTAGATCTTCAGCCGTGTAGAGGGTTTTGAGAGCAATGCCCTCCGGGGTGTGCCAGGTAAAGTCCTCGGGCGTTAGCCCCTTGCTCTGTTTCTCAACCAAGGCACCCCAGGCAGATAGGTTCGCCGCCTCTGGATCATAGACGCTCATGCATGGGCCTCCGCGGGCTCGGACAACTCGATGAGTACGCCGTCGCAACTTCTCGGATGAATGAAAATCACCCGGGATCCGTGGGCCCCCGGCGTGGGTGCATCACCGATAAATTGGTATCCTTTTTCCTTCAGCCTCGCCACGTCAGCGTCAATATCGTCGGTGCGAAAGCAAAGGTGATGGAGCCCTCCGCCTCGCTTTTCAAGATAAGTCGAAATCGGGCCGCCGCCATTCAGAGGATGCACCAGCTCGATGTGCGTCTCAGGCACACTAAAAAACGCTGTCGTGGTCTGCGCCGCTTCTACCACCTCGTTGCCATCATGACGCAGTCCAAAATCATCCAAAAATCGCGCTACCGCCGCCTCCAGGTCGGGCACAGCAATAGCGATATGGTCCAATGCAGTAATCATGAATAATCGCCCTTAGAAACGTCTCGGTTGGTCAGATAAAAAGTTTTACGAGCTCTGTCGTGTGTTCCTTGCGGAGCGCAGCCAATTCGGTATCCGAGAGCACCTCGACCTTCTCATCCGGCGTCACTTTAAACAGCGGCTGCCCCTTGGCAATGATCACGCCGTCTCCCTCGACCAGCACCTCGTCAACCGTTCCAGCAAAGGGCGCAATAACCTTGTTGAACATTTTCATCACCTCAACAATGTAGAGCGGCTCCCCCGCTTCAAAATGCTGACCGGCCTGCACATAAAGTGGCGCTTCTGGGACCTCACGACCGTAAAACATACCGCCACTCTCTGCGACAATCTCGTCTGACTTGGCCACCGGTGGGGGCGCAAGCGCTTTAGCCATGGCCTTTTGGTGAGCCTCATCAAGAAGCCTGTCAGGGAAATCGATACTCATGTCTGGCTGAATGGCCAAATCAAAAAAGCCAGTGAATCGAGCCATCGCAGGGAGCAACTCAAGAATTTCGGTGCCCGCTTGATAGCCTCGATGTGCGGCTTGAATCTCGGACCAGTCGGCGTCCGACATGCCGTCAGGGGCGGCACCAGACAACATCTCACACATCGACGCCCAATCCTCAGAGCCAAAACGCTTCGTCAGCTCCGCGTAGAAATCCTCTGCATCGGAAAGGATTTTATGGTCATGGTCCCAGATCATATTTGCTGCAGGAAGGGTGTCGTTCCAGTCGAGCCGCAAAAAGTGGTAGGTATCGGCAAGCACTTCGATCGGGTTTTCTGCCCAAGCGAAATGCCCCGCCTCAAAACGAAACGCCTTCTGGTTCAGGCTGAGCCAACCCGAGAGTAGATGAGGCGACGCCATCAACTGCTCAATCGGTCGGATCAATAAGCTCTCTTTTGCCGCCAGTACCTGACGTAAGGCGCCCTGCTCTGCCCCGGCCGTTTCCAGCCTGGCCGTGCACAGCAATCGCCATGCGGTAGCAACATCAACGCGCCCCGATTCTTGCGCAAGCTCTCCGACCGCCGTGAGGTAGGGCATGATGAACTGTGTGGTCGGCCTTGCATTCACCGTACGTCCGAGAAACCAATGCACCAATCCGTAGTGAAAGGCCAGATTAGTCGCCAGATCCTTACCACGGAGCCGGCTGGCCCTGAGCACCTCCGCCATGTGCTCGTAGGCGGCTTCACGACTGTCACCTACCGTTAGCAACAAGGCGATATTCGAGTCATAAGCGCCCGCGAGGGTGTATTCCATGAAGACGTCTGTGTCGGGGTTATGCAGACTGATCCCCTGATCGTCGCGAATTTCACCTTCTATGGGATCAGACCAGAATTCAACGATGCCTCCCGCGCTGGGTTGCAACGCATCGTTGGTAGCATTTAGTCGTGCCTCTAGAGAATCAGGTAGCCGAGCAATCCGCTCGGGCTTGGGAAGATGAGGACCATGGGCCGCTAGCAGCACCATCGCCTCAACCAGAGACTCAACAACAAAGGCATCCTCGCTATCTGCGGGATTAACAAAGCGCATCGCGTAGCAAAGCTCTGACACCCTGTGCTCGACCTGAATCCGGGTGTTCATTTCCATGAAGAAATGCTGGTCACGATCGACAATGCACTCAAATGTTGATACCGAATCGAGGCCTACGGCTTCCCCAAAACGCGCCGCCTCTGCCTCCATCGCGTCCAACGTTTTTACGTCCTGATTCAGAACGGCAGCCTCCTGCTCAGCGCCTAGCTGACTGGCGCGAGCCTCAGCGGCCTGCAGTGACTCTCGGGTCACT
>CALKEI010000057.1 GCA_938085095.1 uncultured Luminiphilus sp.
AGCAAGGGTGGTGACAGGGCGTAGCCGGCGCAGACCGGGTACAACCCAACATGACATCGACCCACAACACTTTGCTATGCAGGAGACACCGAATGAAGCTTTTGAAATACGCACTTCCCGCGCTGGCGATCGCCGGTACCACGAGTTTTATTGCCCCCGTGGCGCAGGCCGCCGAGATCAGCGGCAACGTGGCGCTTGTTACGGATTACAAGTTCCGCGGTATTTCGCAGTCTGACAGTAAGCCATCTATTCAGGGCGGGTTCGATATTGCCTTTGACTCTGGCTTCTACCTCGGCACGTGGGGTGCAGCGGTTGACTTCGATTGCGCGATCGATACCTGCGGTGGCGCGAACGGTGGTCTGGAACTTGATTATTACGGCGGCTTCTCGCACAGCTTTGACGGCGGTCTGGGCATCGACGTCGGCTACATCTACTACGACTACCCCCAAGACGAGGGCGTGCTGGGTGACTACGAAGAGGTCTACGCCAACGTTAGCTTCGGTGGCTTCTCAGCAGGCGTGGCTTTCTCAGACGAGTACTGGTTCGAGACGGGCGAGATCGTCTACCTGAAGGCCGGCTATGACATGACACTGCCCGGAGACTGGGGCCTGAGCTTCTTAGTGGGACAGGTCGACTACGACGTGGCCAGCTACGTTTTGACTGACAAGCACGTTCATTGGTTGATTGGCCTCAGCAAATCCTGGCAGGGCATCGACTGGAGCCTGACCTATGAAGACACCGATATTGAAGAAAGCGAGTGCTACGACTACGACTGGTGTGATGCAGCACTGATTTTTGGAATGGCCAAGAGCCTGTAACGCAATCGCCGCCCTAACGGGCGGCTCTTATCGGAGGTTGCCATGAAATTGGTTACTGCAGTGATTAAGCCATTCAAGCTGGACGACGTGCGTGAAGCGCTCTCCACGATTGGCGTTCAGGGAATTACGGTGAGCGAGGTCAAGGGCTTCGGTCGCCAGAAGGGACACACCGAGCTTTACCGTGGCGCGGAATACGTGGTCGATTTCCTACCCAAGGTCAAGATCGAGATTGCCATTGCTGATGGCATGGTCGATCAGACCATCGAGGCCATTTCTAAGGCCGCACAAACCGGCAAGATTGGGGACGGCAAAATCTTTGTTTCGTCACTCGAACATGTCACCCGCATCCGAACCGGCGAGACCGGCGAAGAAGCGCTGTAAATCTGAGCCTTGGAGAACTCTCTCATGGAATACGATATTTTTCAGTTGCAGTACGCGCTGGACACTTTCTACTTCCTCGTGTGTGGCGCACTGGTCATGTGGATGGCCGCTGGATTTGCCATGCTCGAGGCCGGATTGGTCCGCTCGAAGAACACGGTCGAAATTCTGACCAAAAACGTCACGCTGTTTGCAGTAGCGTGCATCATGTACATGGTGGTGGGTTACAGCATCATGTACGGCGGCGACATTTTCCTCAGCACGATCACGGGTTCAGGTGCGATGGAGGGGGGTGAGGAAAATGCGACTTACGCTCCGTCCGCAGACTTCTTTTTTCAGGTGGTCTTTGTCGCCACAGCCATGTCTATCGTGTCGGGCGCCGTTGCGGAACGCATGAAGCTTTTTGCTTTCCTGGCGTTTGCCGTGGTCATGACCGGATTTATTTATCCGATGGAGGGTAGCTGGACATGGGGTGGCAATCCTGTCTTTGGCATGTACACGCTCGGTGACCTTGGTTTCCTCGACTTCGCAGGTAGTGGCATCGTCCACATGGCCGGTGCAGCAGCGGCACTCGCAGGCGTCATCTTGGTGGGCGCGCGAAAGGGCAAGTACGGCCCCAATGGTGAAGTGAACGCGATTCCCGGTGCCAACCTGCCTCTCGCAACATTGGGCACCTTTATCCTGTGGCTGGGCTGGTTCGGCTTCAACGGCGGCTCGGTGCTGGCGACAGCGTCTGTCGACTCTGCTAACGCAGTGGCTGTGGTATTCATGAACACCAATCTCGCAGCAGCAGGCGGCTGTATTGGCGCGCTCATTGTCGCCAAGCTACTGTTTGGAAAGGCTGACCTCACGATGGCTTTGAATGGCTGTCTCGCTGGGTTGGTGGCGATCACCGCAGGTCCCGATACGCCATCGGCACTGCAAGCGACTATTTTTGGCGCGCTCGGTGGCCTGTTAGTGGTGTTTTCTATCACTACCCTCGACAAGCTCAAGATCGATGATCCTGTCGGCGCCATCTCGGTGCACGGTGTGGTCGGTTTGCTGGGTCTGCTTCTGGTGCCGGTTACCAACGACGGTGCAAGTTTCTCGGGCCAGATCATTGGTGCACTCACGATCTTCGGCTGGGTATTCGGCGCCTCAATGATTACTTTCTTTGTCATCAAGATGGTGATGGGACTGCGTGTCTCCGAAGAAGAGGAGTACGAGGGCGCAGATCTCAGCGAATGTGGTATGGAGGCATACCCCGAGTTTGCGGCCGCCAAGTAATTACCCTGTCCTCTCATGGCAGACTTGGGCCCCTCGGGGCCCTTTTTTTGGTTTAATTTTCATGGCCTGCGGGGATCAGGCTGCGCCACCAGCCGGTATTGCGCTGTTTAGGGATGGTGTGATCGATGCCGTTGACGCAGCGATATTGCCGTCAGGCATTGCGAAAAAGACACTGAGCCGCATAATAGCGTCTTAAACTAACGAGGCATTGCCATGAAGCTGGTCACAGCCATTATCAAACCGTTCAAGATGGATGATGTGCGCGCCGCATTGTCGGACATTGGGGTGCAGGGCGTGACCGTGACAGAAGTAAAGGGATTCGGCCGCCAGCGCGGTCACACCGAACTTTATCGCGGTGCGGAGTACGTCGTGGACTTTTTACCCAAACTCAAGCTCGAGATTGCCGCCCCTGAAGAACAGGTAGAGGCGATCGTTGAGGCGATTATCGCTTCTGCCAGTACGGGCAAAATCGGTGACGGTAAAATCTTTGTTGCACCCCTGGAGCAGGTAGTCAGAATCCGTACTGGAGAAACTGGCGTCGAGGCGATTTAAGCCCGGTACCCAGCCTGACTCGACGTTGCAATCTGAGCGATAGCGACGGGCAGTTCTTTTAGCGTTTTGATGACACTCGCCGCGATATCGCTGACTCCCCCTGCGGGGCTGAACCATACCGCGGCTGCGCCCGCCGAGACGGCGCCAGAAACGTCGTTGTCGTGACAGTCACCCACGTGAATAACCTCCTCGGCGGTCACGCCTGCCTGTGCAAAAGCGCGTTTGAAGAGTTCCGGGTTGGGTTTGCTCACCCCGAACTCTTCTGCGCGCCAGGCGTGGTCGAAACAGGCGCTGATAGAGGTCTTGCGGACGTCCGCGTTGCCATTAGTCAAGGCACCCAACTGATAATGGCGGCTCAAGGTTTGTAGCACCGCAGGAGCGTCCTCATAAACCACCACCTTGTGGCGTTCTGACAGGAAAGCGGCGAAGGCCTCGTGGGCAGCCGCCGCCGATTCAGCGGGTGCGACACCCTGATATTGCAGCAAACGATCGATAAACACTTCGCGGAAAGTGCTGATCTGATGAATGAGCTCAGGATGCTCGGAGATGATGGTCTGTCTCAGGCTGGCGAGCTGATCTGGCGGCGTCGTCTTGAGTTCCAGAGACGGAAATCGTGTTTGCAAGTAGGACCATTGCGCGCGTTCCGCCGCTTCCAAAGCGGGCCGAACGTCCCAGAGCGTATCGTCGAGATCAAAAGTAATGAGGCGAATAGGGGCTGTCATACGGCTTGATTCGTCGATTAGTCGGAAGGATCCGGTCCGCCGCAACCAGGCAGCTGTCCAATCACTTCTGCCAGATAGTCGAGGAACAGCGTCCCATCTTCAGGTCGGTAGCGCTGTGTGTCATGCGATCCCACACCGATCACCCCGACGATATGTCCGCCAAGGCGAATTGGTGTCAGCGCAGCGGAGCCCTCCAGCGCCTCGGTTTTAAACAGTGCCCGCATTTCTTCCGGCCGCAACACGCCAGAAAAGGCCTCCCCTTGACGAACCAGCTTGTCCGCCACTTCGGTCTCTTCGAGTGCCTCTGCGTCGCCGTTAAACCAAATCAGGGTGCCCGTATCTGCGTTAAAAGCACTCTTCACCTGCTCTAACCAGATGCGGCGTAAGCCGTCCCGATTTTCCCCGGAGAGCAGCGCCAAAATGGTGTTGCGGGTGGCATCCAGCAGCCGGTCGTTTTCTTTGCCAATGTCTGACAGCTCAGCCAATTTTTGCCGCGAGATGATATTGCGTTCTCGCAGTACGCTCACTTGTCGTTCTACCAGTGATACGGCGCCCTCGCCGCCGTGCGGAAGATTCAGCACTGCCAACAAGCCGGGCCGATCCTGCAAGAAATCAGGGTTGGCTCTGAGAAAGGCTTCGACGTCTTTGGGGTCTAGTGTGTTGGACATTCGCTGTATCGCTCTGGCTTTGTTTCATGCAAATAAATGTGAAGGTCTGGATTGAAGTCACCGCGTTCGCGCGGTCAAATTTTAGGATCGTAGCGTACTCGCTTGGTTTCACTCATTCGGTGTCAACGGCACATCACGTCCTCAGCACGATAGTACCGTCAAATACAGATGCGGTGGGCCCGCCCAGCCAGACGCGACTGCCATCACCCTCCCAGGTGACCGCAAGCTTCCCGCCGGGCAGATGCACGGCGACCTCGCTATCCAACAAACCCAGCTGAATACCATGGACAGCGGCAGCACAGGCGCCCGAGCCGCAGGCTTCGGTTTCGCCGACGCCTCGCTCGTAAACGCGCAGCTTTACTTCCGTACGGGAGATGATCTGCAAAAATCCCACATTGACTCGGTCCGGGAACCGCTCATGGGACTCGAGCAGGGGGCCGAGGGTATGCACCGGTGCGCGGTCACAGTCATCCACCATCAGAATGGCATGAGGATTCCCCATCGACAGCGCGCCGATTGACAGGCTTTGGCCCTGTACGTCAATCGGATACTGTGACCCCTCTTCAGCCGCAGAAAACGGCACCTCGGCAGGGTTAAACCGGGGTGCGGCAAGTCCGGCAAAGACCCGCCCATCCTCGCCGATGGAAAGTGCTAGGGGCTCGCCGTCGGTCAATAAAGTGAGCTCTCGCTTTCGCGTCAGGCGCTTCTCGCGCAGAAAACGGCCCACACACCGTGCGCCGTTCCCGCACTGCCCGGCCCGCGACCCATCGGCATTAAAAATAGCGTAGCGAAAATCTGCGTCGGGATTATCTGGCGGTGTGAGCAACAAAATCTGATCACATCCGACGCCCCGCCGACGATCCGCAATTCTTTTGAGCTGTACGCTGCTGAGCTCAACAGATTGTGTGACACCGTCAAGGACAACGAAGTCATTGCCCGCGCCCTGCATTTTGGTGAAGGCCAGCTTCACGAGCTGGACTCCGGTGGCAGATGTTCTCGCTGCCAGAGATCGCTGAGTGATTCGCGCTCGCCCACGAGATGCACAGCTTTGCCCTCAACCAGCACTTCGGCGGCCCGGGGTCGGCTGTTGTAGTTCGATGACATGGCGAATGCATAAGCGCCCGCACCCATGACCGCCAATAAATCGCCTTCTGAAAGCGCCAGCGTGCGTTCCTTGCCCAGAAAATCGCCTGTCTCACAGATCGGGCCCACGATATCCCAGGTCTTGGCCTCGCCCTCGTGAGGGGTTACCGGCTGAATATCCTGCCAGGCGCCGTAGAGCGCGGGCCGCAGTAAATCGTTCATGGCTGCATCGACAACAGCGAACTGCCGCGCTTCGGAAGGTTTTAAGTACAGTACTTCGGTGAGCAATGCGCCGGCGAGGGCAACGATGGATCGCCCGGGCTCAAGCACCAATTCCAGCTCACGTGCCCCGAGGTGCTGTGACAGCACCGACATATAGTCTTCAATGGCGGGAGCCGCTTCTTGATATTGCACGCCCAGACCGCCACCGATATCCAAATGTTGCAGATGAATGCCTTCGTCGGCGAGTGTGTCGATGAGGGCCAACAGGCACTCGAGTGATTCGATGAAAGGGGCGATGTCGAGAATCTGACTGCCAATGTGGCAGTCGATACCGACCGGCGCCAGCGCCGGGCTTGCGTGCGCCGTGCGGTAGAGGCTGTGGGCGGTGTCGACATCGACACCAAACTTGTTTTCGCGCAAACCGGTAGAAATATAAGGATGCGTGCCTGCATCCACATCGGGGTTTACCCGGACAGACACAGGCGCTACCCATCCTGCTTCACTGGCAACGCTCGACAGTGCCAACAATTCTGATTCCGATTCAACGTTGAAGCACCGGATGCCCAGCTCCAGCGCCCGGAACATCGCTTCGCGGGTCTTGCCCACGCCGGAAAACACCACTTTATCGGCGGTGCCTCCTGCGGCAATCACGCGCTCCAGTTCACCGATAGAGACGACATCGAAGCCGGCGCCGAGTTGCGCCAGCACATTGAGTACCGCCAGATTAGAATTGGCCTTCACCGCGTAGCAGATCAGATGAGGGCGATCTGCTAAGGCTGCCTGATAGGCCAGAAAAGCGGTTTCAATAGCCTTCCGCGAGTAAACGTAGGTCGGTGTACCATGGGCTCTGGCGATGGCCTCGAGCGAGACCTGCTCGCAGTGCAGGGTGTTGTTGTGTCGATGAAAGAGGGACATTAGTGGCCGGTCGCCGCGGTTTCGTCTGACTCAGCAGGGCGCAAAGGCCCTTGTTGGCCGCAGGCGGCCAAGCAGGCGCAGAGCAAAACGAAGATAAGGGTCTTCACGGTTTGACCTCGGCAAAAGGCACAGTATAACAGTGCACTGCGTTGCGCTGACGGTTGCCAGTCCCTTGTGTGCTGGGCAACCGCTCGTTGATCAGAACGCTGACACCGCGATGAAAGGCAAACACTTATGACAAGCAATCAGTACTACGAGCAGATCGACGAGACCTTTGAGGAGGTGGAGACAGCCCTCGAGACATTGCCGGATGACGTGGACATACGGTGTGCTGAGGGCGTCATTAATGCGACCTTCAGCAACGGTGTGGTCTTCGTTTTCAGTCGCCAGCCGCCTACTGAGCAACTCTGGTTGGCCACCCCCGGCGGCGGCTTTCATTACCTCTGGCATGAGGACAGCCAACGTTGGCTGGATACCAAGAGTGGCGCATCGTTTCACACCTTTTTGGTGGAAGAGTTGTTGCAGCACACGGGGATTCATTTGGAGTGGGATGACCCAGCGGCCGGTAACGGCTAACGTCGCCCCGGCACGAATGCGGGAGATTACCGTCCGCGCGAATGCAGGCTACTCAATAGCGGCCGGGCGCGCCTTGAGCGATGCCCTGGCTGTCTGCGCCGCCTCTTTGACCTGAGCGGGAGCAGTGCCGCCGCAGTGGTTGCGCGCCGCGACGGATCCGTCCAGCGTAAGTACGTCGAAGACATCTTCCTGAATACTATGGTGAAAGCCCTGCAAATCCTTCAGCGGTAGATCGGCCAGGTCGCACTGTACAGCGATACAATGAGCCACCGCTTTACCCACGACTTCATGGGCATCGCGAAAAGGGACACCGGCTCGTACAAGATAGTCCGCCAAATCGGTTGCAGTGGAGAATCCCGATAACGCGGCCTGCCGCATGGCTTCCTCGTTCGCTTCAATCGCCGGGATCATGTCGGCAAAGGCCCTGAGGCAGTCATTGAGTGTGACGACCGTATCGAACAAAGCCTCTTTGTCTTCTTGGTTGTCCTTGTTATACGCCAGCGGTTGCGACTTCATCAGGGTCAGCAGGGCGACGAGGTTGCCGGTGGCACGCCCCGACTTACCTCTGACTAATTCGGGCACATCAGGATTTTTCTTTTGCGGCATGATGGAGGAGCCGGTGCAGAAGCGGTCGGGCAGGCTGATGAATCCAAATTGGGCGGAGGTCCAAAGAATCAGTTCTTCCGATATACGAGACAGGTGATTCATGGCCAGTGCGGCCACCGCACAGAATTCAATCGCGAAATCTCGATCTGCGACGCTATCGAGAGAATTGCGCGTCGGGGCGTCGAAACCCAATGCCGCGGCAGTGGCATGCCGGTCGATGGGGAAGGTGGTTCCCGCTAGTGCGGCGGCACCGAGAGGCGAGATATTTAGACGCTTTCGGCAGTCGATCAGGCGATCGTAGTCTCGCTCCAGCATCTCGTTCCACGCTAGCAGATGGTGGCCAAAGGTGACGGGTTGCGCCACCTGAAGATGAGTAAAACCGGGCATCACGGTGGCGGTATGCGCTTCAGCCAGGGTGACGATACCCCATTGCAGGTGCGTCAACGCCGCGCTGGCGGCGTCGAGTTCTTCTCGCAGGTAGAGGCGTAGATCAGTGGCCACCTGATCGTTGCGTGATCGACCCGTGTGCAGCTTCTTGCCGACGTCGCCAATCAGCTCCGTCAGCCGCGCCTCGATATTCATGTGAACATCCTCGCGCTCAACCAGCCACTCAAAAACGCCGCTTTCGATTTCTGTCAGAACATCAGTCAGACCTTGCTGAATCGCCAAATTCTCATCGGCGGTCAACACGCCAGCCGACGCCAGCATCTCGGCATGGGCCCGTGAGCCTGCGATATCCACTACTGCCAGCTGTCGGTCAAAGGCTTCCGACGCTGTGAATCGTTGCACAAAGGCATCAGTCGGCTCGCTGAAGCGTCCGCTCCATACCTCCTGGCTGTTCCGCGTTTTTCGATCGCTCATGATGTGCCATCGTCCGTTGTATTGCCCCGAGATTCTACAGTGGACGCCCCCATACTGCCCCGTTTGAGAGCGGTGAAATGTCGCCTCCATGCTAAACTGTTGTCGTTAACAAGGGGAATGCAGTGTCTGAAACGATCGTGATTGCTACGCGCGAGAGCCCGCTGGCCCTATGGCAGGCAGAGCATGTGAAATCGCGCCTTGAAGCGGCGCACCCCGGACTCGAGGTTCGGCTGCTGGGGATGACGTCTCGCGGCGATCAATTGCTGGACAAACCCCTGTTTAAAGTGGGTGGTAAAGGTCTGTTCGTCAAAGAGCTGGAGACCGCATTGTTGGATGGGCGAGCTGATATCGCCGTGCACTCGATGAAAGATGTGCCGATGATGATGCCGGATGGGCTGACACTAGGCGTTATTTGTGAGCGGGAAGATCCCCGCGACGCGTTGGTCGGCTGCCACAGTTTCGACGAGCTGGCTAAGGGCGCCAGACTGGGGACATCCAGTTTACGCCGCAGCTGTCAGTTAAGCCGGCATCGTCCTGATCTCGAGATTGGTTTTCTCCGCGGTAACGTCAATACGCGTCTTGCCAAACTCGACGGCGGAGAATTTGAGGCCATTATTCTGGCTTGTGCCGGGCTGATCCGCCTTGGGTTCGAGGATCGGATCGGCGCGGCGATTGATCCCCACCTATCGCTGCCGGCGGCCGGGCAGGGGGCCGTCGGGATTGAGTTTCGCGAGGCGGATCAGCGAGTGCGAGATTTGCTGGTGTCCCTACATCACGACGGGACGGCTGCGCGAGTGCTTGCTGAGCGCGCGGTGGTGCGTCGTCTGAATGGCGGCTGTGATGTACCGATTGCGGCCTTCGCTGAGTGGGAAGGCGATGGTCTGTGGTTGCGCGCCCGGGTGGGTGCGACAGATGGCACGACACTCCTTGAGGCGGAGGCACGCGGCAGTGACCCTGAACAATTGGGTCAGGACGTGGCCGAGAGTCTGCTCTCTCAGGGAGCTGAAGATCTCATTCACGCAGCCAGGGGATGACAACGGTTGTTCTGACGCGGCCCCACGCTGACAGCGAGCGCTTGTCACAATCGCTCCGTGCTCAGGGCGTTGATTCGCTGGTGATGCCGATTATGGATATTGCGAGCATCGCAGTGTCCGAGCAAGCAGCCGTCCCAGCAGTGTCTGACAAGACGCTCTTTATTTTTATCAGTGCCAATGCGGTGCGATTCGGACTGCCCCAACTCCGGGCCGAACTGGATCGCTATCGCGGTGCGGTGACCATCGCGGTAGGCGGTAAAACGCGGGACGCGTTGCAAGCTGAAGGGTTCCACGCCTTGATGCCAGCCCGATCGGATTCGGAGGGCCTGTTGGCCATGCCCGAGCTCTCCGGGACTGTTCTGCCCGACGTGGTCATTGTGAAAGGAGAGGGAGGCCGCGAACTGCTGGGTAACGAGCTCTCACGTCGCGGTGCGCGGGTGACTGAATGGTGCTGTTACCGACGATGCTGGCCCGATGTGGATCTTTCGGTGCTACGAAACGTGAATACCTCTTTGGTTTTTCAGGCCAGCAGCGGCGAGATGGTGTCGCGGTTGTCGGAATTGCTGACTGGTGAGAGCCTGGAGGATCTGTTCCAATCTGCAGTGATCGTTCCCTCTGAGCGCGTGGCGGCAATGGCGACGGAGCAGGGATGGGAGCGGGTAATTCGCGCAGAGGATGCCGGCGATCGGGCGTTCACAGCCGCCCTGAAGCAGCTGTCTGGGGGAGGAGTCGACACATGAGCGAGCCGGATGCGCCAGCCAAGACCACGACTATTCCGACGGCAGATACGCCGCGGCGCGGGAGCCGCTGGACGCTGTGGCTACCCCTGCTGACCCTGTCATTGCTCTGTGGGTTGGGCGCTGGTGGCTACTGGTTCGCGTGGCCCTGGGCGCAGGAATTATGGCAGCGGTTCGAAGATCTTGAGCGTCGGGTAGTAGACGCCCAAGCGCAAGCGGCTGAGCCGGGGCCGGATGTTGCAGCGCTGGCCCGAGACGCCGCCAATAGCAGCGTTCAGTCGGGACTGGCGTCGTTGGAAGACGATTGGCAGCGCGAATTGTCCGCACTGCGCGCGCGACAAAATGCGGAGCGCGCCGAATCGGTGCGGCAATTGACTGGGCGGATGGGGCGACTCGAGGACCAGATGGACCGATTGCTGGCCGTGGATCGACGTGCGTGGTTAGGGCAAGAGGCGGTTTTTTTAACGCGTCTGGCTGGACAGCGGTTGCTGATCGCACGTGACGTGCAGGCTGCGCTGGTCCTACTCGAGCAGGCAGATACGTTGCTCCGTGATACCGGTGAGCCCAAATTTGAAGGCGTGCGACTCGCGATCGCTCGGGATAGGGCGGCACTGGCTGCCGTGCCGGTGGTCGATCAGGTTGGACTGTATGCCCGGCTGTCGGGGCTCATTGATCAGGTTGAGAAATTACAGCTCGAATTTGAAGCACCTGCCGGCGACACGGAAGCGGGCCCACTATCTTCGCCGGGGTGGCGGGAGCAGGCGTCCGCCGGCTGGCAGGCGGCACTGGCAAAGCTGTCTGACTACCTGATTATTCGGCGCCGGAGTGACGAGATTGCGCAATTGATGACGCCGGAATGGGCAGCGCTGGCGAGACAGAATATTCGGATGTTGATCGAGCAGAGTCAGATAGCCATGCTGTCGGCCAATCAACCTTTGTTCGAGCAATCTTTGCAACGTTCAGCGAAATTTGTCGCATTGTTCGATCAAAAGGACGCGGAGCGGGTCGCGAGTATTGTGGCTGATCTGACGGCGCTGCAGAATCAAAATATCGCACCTGAATTACCCGACCTGACGGATACACGGAGTCTGCTTGAGGGTCAGGTGGAGCGACTCGGCGACAGGACATCTCCCTGACAATGGCACGCATGAGCCTTTATCTGGTTTGTAGTCTTTTCGTCGGGGCAATACTCGTCAATACCATTGTGCAGGACCCAGGCTATCTGCTGATGAGCTGGGGAGACTGGCAGGTTGAGACGTCGGTATGGCTCGCAATGAGTGCGCTCCTGCTGACGTATCTCGTTCTCTGGTTGTTGCTGCGCATGGTTCGGTCGACGCTTCGCGTGCCCAGAGCGTTGCGTCAATGGCTCGGACTGCGCTCCGTTCGTGGTGCGCATCGCAGAACAGATAAGGGCTTTGCTGCTTTTTTTGAGGGTCGTTGGGATGTCGCGGAGAAGGCTTTGCGAAAAGGGGGGCCTGTCGATGAGCAGACCCTGTTGCATCCCCTCTATGCGGCGCTCGCAACGGCGCGTCGCGGCCAAACGGAGCGCGCGCTTGCATTACTGGATCAGGCTGAAGCGGACGGTGCGGCCCCCTTGTCGCTCGTCGTTATGGCGCGGGCAGAATGCCATCTCGCTGCGATGGCGCCTGACCGGGCAGAACAGGCGCTGGATCAGCTGTCGTCAGCAGACCGTGCCCTCCCTCGGGCAAGGGCCTTACAGGCTGAGCTGGCGTATTTCCAGCGCGACTGGCAGCGGTTGATCGAACTGCTGCCCGATTTGAGACGAGGCCGGGTCGTGCCTGAGCACCAAGCGGCCGCTTGGGAGCGCACGGCGTGGCTTGCGGCGTTGTCTGAAACTGCCGACTCGACATCGGCGGCGCTGTCGTTGTGGAAGCGAGCGCCCGAGGCACTCAAAGCAGAGGGTCAGCCGCTTTGGGGTGCATTGGTTACTCGTCTGCAGTCCGGAGAGGAATGGGAGGCTCTACAAAAAGCGCTTCAGGAGCGTCTCGAGCGGTATTGCGAGCCCATTACGCTGCAGGCGACGTCTGCGCTGCCCGAGCGTCAGGCGATCAAGATGAAGAAGTCAATCAAGCGGTGGTGTGAAGAGGACGCCGAGGGGCGCTGCCATGCGGCGCTTGCCCATATCGCTCAGCTCGAGGGCGATACTGAGGCAGCGGGATCGCTGTGGGAGCAGGCATATAGTCGCTGCCCGTCAGCAGAACATGCTGCGAAGTGGTCTGGATGGTTGAGGGATCAGGGGGAGGAAGGGCAGGCCTCAGCGCTGGAGGGTGAGTTGCTGGTGACACTCCGGAATGACCGGTAAACGGGACAAGCTGGCCGGATCCATTAACGACCGGGTAAGTCGATACCGAGCGCATCCCACAAGGCGTCTACCCGATCGCGTGTCGCGCCATCCATCTCAATAGTGCGACCCCACTCGCGATCAGTCTCTCCTTCCCATTTCTGGGTCGCATCCATGCCAATTTTGGATCCCAATCCGGCTACTGGTGACGCGAAGTCGAGGTAGTCGATAGGCGTATTTTCGACGATCGTGCAGTCTCTAGCCGGATCCATGCGCGTTGTCATCGCCCAGATTACATCCTCCCAGGAGCGCGCATTGATGTCTTCGTCTGTGACGATAATGAATTTGGTGTACATGAACTGACGCAGGAAAGACCACACGCCGAACATGACACGCTTTGCGTGTCCCGGGTATTCCTTGCGCATGGTGACGACCGCCATTCGGTACGAGCAGCCTTCCGGAGGGAGATAGAAATCACTGATTTCGGGAAACTGTTTTTTCAACAACGGAACAAACACTTCGTTGAGCGCCACGCCCAGTATCGCCGGCTCATCGGGCGGGCGACCGGTATAGGTGCTGTGATAGATCGGGTTTTCCCGAGTGGTAATGGTGTCCACAGTAAACACCGGGAAGCGTTCCACTTCGTTGTAGTACCCGGTGTGGTCGCCGAACGGCCCCTCATCGGCCAATTCGTCCGGATCGATATAGCCTTCAAGAATGATTTCACTGTGCGCGGGCACCATTAGGTCATTATTTCGACACGCATCGGTCACGCACTCAGCCAAATCGGTTTTCTTGCCGCGCAACAAGCCGGCGAAAGCGTACTCTGACAGCGCGTCGGGTACCGGCGTGACCGCCCCGAGCGTGGTGGCTGGGTCTGCCCCCAGTGCAATCGCCACAGGATAGGGCTCCCCCGGACGCTTGAGCTGCCAGTCGCGAAAATCCAGTGCGCCACCGCGGTGAGACAGCCAGCGCATAATGAGCTTATTGCGCCCCAAAAGTTGCATCCGGTAGATACCCAGATTCATTCGCTCTTTTTCGGGGCCGCGGGTGATTACCAGTGGCCAGGTGACCAGTGGGCCCACATCGTCGGGCCAGCAGGTTTGGATGGGTAGCGTGGTCAGGTCCACCTCTTCACTCTGCAGCACTCTCTGCTGACAGGGGGGCCTCTTGATCACCTTGGGGCCCATGGTGAGGATCTTTTTGAGCAGCGGCGCCTTATCCACCAGATCTCTAACGCCTTTGGGTGGATCGGGTTGTCGCAGGTAGGCCAGCAGTTCGCCGACCTCACGCAGTGCCTCGACTTTTTCTTCGCCCATGCCAAGCGCCACGCGCCTTTCCGCGCCAAAAAGATTGGCTAGAACGGGTATATCAGAACCTTTGGGATTCTCGAAGAGCAAGGCCGGTCCACCCCCCCTGAGGGTGCGGTCGGCGATCTCGGTCATTTCCAGATTGGGATCGACCTCTGCGGTGATTCGGACGAGATCACCCCGTTTTTCAAGTTCACTGATGAACTCCCGCAGGTCGACAAAGCTGGGCATGGCGGTGAATTACTTCCGCTTCATGGACTTAAAGAATTCCTCGTTGGATTTGGTGTCTTTGAGTTTATCGAGCTGGAACTCGATGGCAGGGAGATCCTCCATCCCGTGCAAGAGCTTGCGCAAAATCCACATGCGCTGCAGCTCTTCTTCACCGGTGAGCAACTCCTCCCGGCGTGTGCCCGAGCGCCGGATGTTGATGGCGGGATACACACGCTTTTCCGCGATCTTGCGGTCAAGGTGCAGTTCCAGATTGCCGGTGCCTTTGAATTCCTCGTAGATCACTTCATCCATTTTCGAGCCGGTATCGATCAATGCGGTCGCAATGATCGACAAGCTGCCGCCTTCCTCAATATTGCGCGCGGCACCGAAGAAACGCTTTGGTCTCTCAAGGGCGTGGGCGTCGACGCCTCCCGTCAACACTTTACCGGAGCTAGGAATGACGGTGTTGTAGGCGCGGGCCAGACGGGTAATCGAATCAAGCAGAATCACAACATCGCGCTTGTGCTCGACCAGGCGTTTGGCTTTTTCTATCACCATATCGGCAACTTGAACATGACGAGATGGCGGTTCGTCAAAGGTTGAAGCCACGACCTCTGCGCCGCGAGCGCCGACGGACCGCTGCATTTCGGTCACCTCCTCAGGCCGCTCATCGATCAATAGCACGATGACGTAGCACTCGGGGTTGTTCGAAATAATCGCCTGCGCGATATTTTGCATCATGATCGTTTTACCCGCTTTGGGCGGGGCAACCAGAAGTCCTCGCTGCCCTTTACCAATGGGAGCAACCAAATCGATCAGGCGTCCGGTCAGATCCTCCGTCGAGCCATTTCCTTTTTCCAGCGTCAAACGCTCATTGGGAAACAGCGGCGTGAGGTTTTCAAACAGAATCTTGCTCTTGGCGCTTTCGGGAGACTCGAAATTGACGTCCTTGACCTTAAGCAATGCAAAGTAGCGCTCGGAGTCTTTAGGCGGCCGAATCATGCCGGTGACACTGTCACCTGTCCGCAGATTGAAACGGCGAATCTGGCTGGGGCTGACGTAGATATCATCGGGACCGGCCAGAAATGAGCTGTCGGCTGATCTCAGAAAGCCAAAACCGTCCTGCAAGATTTCGAGCACTCCATCGCCCCAGATATCTTCACCACTTTTGGCGTGTCGCTTCAGCAGAGCGAAGATGATGTCCTGCTTTCGGGAGCGGGCCATATTCTCTATGCCCATTTCCCGCGCCATATCGATGAGTTCCTGTGTCGGCTTATTCTTCAGCTCGGTCAGGCCCATTGGATTGGCGCTGGGGGTATTCGGGTCACGGCGCGGCCGTTTTTGTCGACCGCGGCGCGATCTGCCTTGAGGAGACTCTTCATGAGTCGCCGCTGCGGGCTCGGCAGGCGTGTCGCTCTCAGTCTCGCTCGACGCCTCTGCCTCGGACGCCTTAAGTTTCAGGGTTCGTCCGTTCTTTTTGTCGGCTTCTGTGTCGGACGCGTCGCTGGCGACGGCCTCTTCATTAGGGGTGGGTTCCAACTCTTCAGTGTTGGCGCTGGTTTGTTCTTCCACGAATCACATCCGGCTTAATAGATAAAAATAGTCAAAAAAGGAAAGGATCTGTTCCGACGATGCTTGTTGTGCTAATGCCGGTCGGAGTACAGGTCTGCACCTCAAAGGTCTCGTCGCCTATGCATTCCACACGCTCGCAGAAAGTGCTCTGCAGGATTGGTAGGAGAGGAGTTTACTGGGTACCGAGGGAGCCTATCAGGTCCCGATTGGCCGAAACTTAGCACCCGAAGATGGGCGCGTCCAGCAAAATATTGCGATGTTTTTTGGCCCAGTGGCCGCTCATACAACCGTATCGACAAACTCACTCAACTGGGTTTTTGACAGCGCGCCGACCTTGGTGTCGACAGCATTTCCACCTTTGAACATGATCAGGGTCGGAATGCCGCGGATGTTAAATTTCCCTGGCATATCGGGGTTGGCGTCGACATCAACTTTACAGACCTTGACCTTTCCTGCGTATTCTGCGGCAATCTCTTCCAGTATGGGTGCGATCATTTTGCAGGGTCCACACCACTCGGCCCAGAAGTCGACGAGCACGGGTACGTCGCTGGAAAGCACCTCCGCGTCGAAGTTGTCGTCAGTCACATGCAGGATATCAGCGCTCATAGGGGCTCCATTGTCAGATCAGTATTCGGTTGCGTACAGGGAAGCATAAACGTGCCAATCGGAAAATATCCTACTGCTTCGTGGCCGGCAAGCGCTGACAAACAGCGAATGCCTCGGTTTGGACGTCTATGATGACACAGTCCGAGGTATGGCAGGTGTATTTGGTGCGATGCATAGATGATTCAATTTACGCTGGGATCACCACAGATCTCGACAGGCGGCTCAAGCAGCATAATGGGGAATTGCCCGGAGGCGCCCGATATACGCGTGGCCGCCAGCCCATTACGCTGATGTGGTCGGAGACCTGCGGTTCGCGCTCTGATGCGCTGCGTCGAGAGGCAGCACTGCGTCGTCTTAATCGGCGCCAAAAGTGGGCGTTGATTGCGTCGGCAGAGGGAGCGCGCAAGACGTGACAGTCGATATATTCTGGGATTGGTCGCTCACCAAGTACCGCTGTCAGGCGACGCAAAAATGCCTGCTGGCGCTACAGGAGGAGACGGATCTGGTCATTCTCGAGGTGTTGTTCGCTTGCTGGTTGGCGACTCAGCGCGTTCGGTGGCAATCGGAAGACGTCACGGCGATGCGCCAGGCCACTGGGCTGTGGATCGAAGAGGTCATCCTGCCGTTACGGATCACCCGGGGGCGCTGGAAGTCCGACACGGAAAAACAGGCGCAACGACAGCAGCTATTGCAACTTGAAGTCGATGCGGAGCGCTACCTTGCTGAGCTGATGTGGGCGAATTGTGATCCAGCCCGTGGCCTCGAGCTTGACGTCGTTCAGCGAAATGAACTTGCCACGATTGAGCTAATGGACGTCAACCTTAGCGCTTTACCCGTTTTTAATAAGGGTAAATTTGTCTCTGAACGGCAGCAACTGGTAGCACTGCTGAGTGAGTCAACGTAACATCGCCCCCCGATTTAAACGAAACACGGAGAACGTTAAGCATGAGTACCCTGATAAAGCAGATGGGACGGCTCTCGGTCGCCACGGTATTGATCATGATGTGGGGCTGCGGCGGCGCCTCACAAGAACAGGAGGTAAGCTTGGAATCTACTGATGCACGACTCAGCTACGGTATTGGTCTACGGATGGGGCAGCGAATGGCCGCCGATGGCATGACTGTCGACGTGTCTGCCTACGCAGCCGGTCTCGAAGACGCCATGACCGGCGCAGAAGCAAAGCTCACCGACGAAGAGATCAACACCGAAATGTCGGCATTCCAGGAGCGCCGAGAGGCAGAAGCGGGCGCAGAGCGCCTCGCGCTGGCGCAGGCCAATCTGGAGGCGGGTAGGGCTTACATGGCAGAAATGAGTGGCACAGAGGGTGTGCAAACGACCGAATCGGGTCTTCAGTACATCGTGATGGAGTCAGGCGAGGGTGAGAGCCCGGTGGCCGCAGATTCTGTCGAAGTACACTACGAGGGACAGCTTATCGACGGCACGGTCTTTGACAGCAGTTTTGAGCGCGGAGAAACCGTGACTTTCGGGCTGACTCAGGTGATCCCGGGTTGGACTGAAGGTCTGCAGCTCATGAAGCCAGGCGGCAAGTTCAAATTCATCATTCCGCCCGAGCTTGGATACGGTGAAGGAGGTGCGGGACAAATGATTGGCCCGAACGCCACCCTGCGCTTTGACGTTGAGCTGATCGCAGTGGTCAAGGCCGACGCTGAGTAAACAGGGCTGAGAGATCTCCGAGCCGCGGGATCTGGCAGCTAGATAGATAGTGATCGTCAGAAAGCGCCCCCAGGGGCGCTTTTTTTGTGCGATGAATCATTCAGCGTCGACGGCTGAGAGCCGAGAGCGGCGTGCCTCGCCCTAAATCGCTAGCCTCAGACGGACTGGTACTGATCGTAAAATTGAGACAGGTAGGTTTCGAAGGGCTGACTGTCTTGCGCCTCCAGCTCCTGTTGCCGCTGTATCGAGGCCTCGGCCTCGCGCGTCATGAGTTGCCATGTGGCATCTGGCATCGCACCAGACAAATGCTGGCTGTGCCACTCGCGGGAATAGCGGAGCGCTAATTGCCAGAAGCTCTGCTGTGCGGATTCCATCTCCCTCAATATTCTGGCCGACAGTGTCAGTTCGGGGTCGTGTATCTGCTGTCGCGCATGATCGACGACCCTCTGATAATCGTTGCCGGCGTATTGCGAGTCATACCACTGTGCAACCGCCGCCATACTTTCGAGGATGGGTTCAGCCAGATCCGGTAGGGGTGTCTCGATGCCTTGACGGGACAGCAACGTCAGCCCGCCCTCCCTGCCACGATTCACCATGCGCTGCAGGTTAATCGTATTCTGGCGTTGTCCTATGGCATCGCATTGCGGGCTGTCATCGATCAAGCAGGCGAGGAGAAACAGGTCAATCAGGCGCATCGTATCGGCATCGATACCGCAAGGCATGAAAGGATTGATATCGACGCAACGCACCTCGACATACTCAATTCCCTTGCGCGCGAGTGCGACCACCGGGGCTTCGCCACTCTGTGCGACCCGCTTGGGACGAATCGGGCTGTAGTATTCGTTTTCGATTTGGAGTAGCGACGCGTTGAGTTGCGCTCGTTCACCATTATCCATGACGTCAAACTGCGAGTAGGGCGCGTGAGGCGTGAGAATGGCGCTGCGCAGCGTGGAAATGTATTCATCAAGATCGTTGTAGCAGACGTCCATTCCCGCCTGTGCGTTACTGGTATAACCCAGATCCCCCATTCGCAAGGTGGTGGCGAAGGGTAAGTAGTAGCTGTGATGGTCGTCCCCCATGGGCTGCAAGGGGTGATTTTTATTACCCTGAAGAAAGCTGGCACACACGGCTGGCGAGGCGCCGAGCAAATACATTAGAAACCACACTCTCGAGAAAAAATTTCGGATCAGAGCAAGATATCCTTGCGTCTGGAACGCCTCAGCACTCAGGTCATTGCCTGCGCGCGAACCAGCCGCTATCCAAAATGACTCTGGCAGCGAGAAGTTGTAGTGGATACCGGCAATGGCCTGCATCTTCCTCCCGTAACGCACGCTCAAACCGTTGCGATATATCCTTTTCATTTGCCCTACATTGGAAGAACCAAATTCGGCAATTGGAATGCCCGCGTCGCCATTCACGATGCAGGGCATACTGGCATTCCACAGGAGTTCATCCTCTAAGTGACGCGCTGTGAATCGGTGCAGATCAGCGAGCGCCCGCTCCGTTGCGTCGATGGAAGGTGAGGCGGGTGTAATGAACTCCAGTAGCGCTTCGGAGTAGTCAGTCGTAATTGCGGGATGGGTGAGCGCTGAGCCAAGCCCTTTGGGATGGGATGTCTGTGCCAGCGTAGCGTGACTTGCGGTCACTCTGAGGCTCTCTTTTTCTACACCACGCCGGATCTGTCCGAGCCACTGGGGTTCGGCTTCTAGCAGCTGTCGGCATATCGCAGCGTGATTCGACACGGTGGCTCCTGTGTGAGGAATTGACGGCAATAGCTCTGGGCTTCCGTCGGCATCAGGGGTTAAATTGGGGCGGAGTGTACGGCGCGCGAGCCGCACCGTACAGGGGGCAAACACCGGACTTTTCTGGACCCAGTGCCCCCGGGACGAGAACACAAGGAGATGTGTCAGTCATGCGAATACACCAGTGGTTGAAAGTGCTGGCCGAGCGCAAGGGGTCTGATTTGTATCTGGCCACCGGTGCGCCGCCTTGCGCGAAGTTTGAGGGTGAACTGAAAACCATTTCTTCCGACGTGCTGGCGCCCGGCGAGGTCGGTGAAATTGCCAACGAGTTGATGGATGACACCCAGCTCGAGGAGTTTGCTCGGGATCTCGAAATGAATCTGGCGTTGTCACTGCCTGGCGTGGGACGCTTCAGAGTCAATATTTTTCGTCAGCGCAACGAAGTGAGCATTGTTGCACGCTTTATCGTGATGGATATCCCGCAGTGGCATGAGCTAGGTCTGCCAGAAATCCTGACAGAACTGATCCTGCGTAAGCGAGGCTTGATACTGTTTGTCGGAGCCACCGGTTCGGGCAAGTCCACTTCTCTTGCAGCGATGATCGATTATCGTAATAGTCATACCAGTGGCCATATTGTGACGATCGAGGATCCGGTTGAGTTTGTGCATCGGCACAAAAAATCGATCGTCAATCAGCGCGAGGTCGGAGTGGATACTCGCAGCTGGCACAACGCATTGAAAAATACCCTGCGTCAGGCGCCAGACGTGATCTTGATCGGTGAAATCCGCGATCGTGAGACGATGGAGCACGCCATCTCTTTTGCTGAAACCGGGCACCTGTGTATTTCGACACTCCACGCCAACAATGCCAACCAAGCGTTGGATCGAATTATTAACTTTTTCCCCGAGGAGAAGCGGCAGCAGCTGTTGATGGATTTGTCTCTCAATCTGCAGGCTTTCGTCTCTCAGCGTCTGATTCCAAACACACAAGGGGGGCGAAGCGCCGCGGTCGAGGTCATGCTGGGTTCACCCACCATCAAGGAACTGATACTGAGAGGAGATATTGGCGGATTGAAAGAGATTATGGAAAAGTCGAAGGACCGGGGAATGAAAACCTTCGATATGGCGCTATTCGACTTGTGCGAGGCCGGTGAGATCACCGAACAAGAGGCGCTGCGGAACGCTGACTCCGAGAACAATGTGCGGCTGCGACTGAAGCTGTCGGGTGATCAACCTGTCGAGGGCGAAAAGACCACTTTCAGTCTTGAGGATGAGCAGCCCTAAGCCTGAAACTGGCTCAGTCGGTCTCGGCCGCCGCCGGCTGCCAGCGTCTCTCGGAAGCTGGTCTTCCGCTCCAGAATATCGACCATATCGCGCTCAATCAGTGTGACCAGCTGAGGGACGGTAAGTTCTCTGAGCTTAATCCCATCGCGGTTCGTAAAGATGTAGCTGTCCTTGTCGAGATCGCGTACCGCGACCCGCGCCATGATGGGTGGCTCTCGATCATGAAATCCCAGCCAGGTACCGATCGGAATTTTGAGCTGCAATATGGCTTTACTGTCAAAGGGCTGCTCTGCACTGACCGTCTGGCCGGTATCGTCTGAATGGGCTGTGGGTAACGCATCAGGCCGCGCGCCTGCACGTTGCTCTGCCGTGCGCAGACGCTGCGCGGCCGCTTCACGCTCGCTGGCTAGCTCGGCGGCTTCCTTTTCGGCTAGCTGAGTTGGGTGATCTCTGGCTTCGGCCTGTGAAGCCTGCTGTTGGCCAAGCACCTCATTCCTCTCTTCGGCCGCCTCGACCAGAGCACGGGAAAAGGTCTGCCGTGTGTCCAGCTTCACCGCCTCTCCGGAACGCAACAGATTGGCGAAGTCATCGACGCTCACTCTCAGCGCTCTGGCGCCGGTGAAGTCCATGAATATCAAATAACTATTGTGGCCAAATGCCCCTGAAAGGCGCAGTCGGTGGATACCTTCAGCTTGATGGATGCGGTACCACTGACCTGCCGCGATCCCCGATTCCTTGAGCGTCTCGATAGAGTGTTGTGTCCACTTGGAGGGTGGTTGACCCTCGAATGAAACGGGGCTCAGGGCACCGTGGTTGTGCTCAGAGGCACGCCGGAGCGAGAGATATTCGAGCATTGCCGCGATGCTCTGCGCACGGTCGCTAGAGACCCCGACCTGCAGTAACAAGTCCCGCGCGGCGTCAGGCAGCTCATCGGGCGTGCAGGCGACCTCCGCTTGAGAAGGCAGACTATCTGGCGGCGACCCCTTGGCAAATTGCAGGACAAATTGCGCAGTGATGTCACGGTATCGCTGCCAAAGATCGCTGTCGGAACCCAGATTTTTGATCAGGCTGACGCCGGCATCGAACCAGTCACCACCGAGAAAGGTCGCCAACGTGGTGGGAAAGACGCCATCCCCAATTTGCTGACTCAGTTGATCTCCCACCTCGTAGAGCACCAAGGTGCTGGCCATCGCCGTCGCTTCTCGTTCAATCAAACCTGGGTCAAGGCGCTCCAGCTGCACAGAATGAGCGCTGATTTTCTGCTCCAGCAGGTCTAATGTGTGGTCGACAGCCGGTTCACTCGGAAAGTCTTGTAGGCAACGTTGTATGACCTCACTCACTGCGTCGAGCGCGAGCTCCGCGGTCTTGCCAAGATCAGCGGACCAGCCCGCAAATCCCTCGTGAAGAGTATCCAGCAGGCGATGAACGGCGTGGGCCCCTGGCGTAAAAAATCGATCTTCCCGACAGGCAAACGCCGCGGCAAGGGGCTTAGCGGCTCGCAACAATGCCTGCATTTTCGGGTCTAGGGGGTAACGCGACTGCCAGCGCGCGAAAGCAGCATCGATCCAAGTGAGGATCGCGGCGGGCTCTGAGGCAATGGTTTCATGGCCCGCTTCATGCAGCGCGTCCAATAGCCTCTGATTATCGGTTAAGGACAGTTTTGCCAGCGCGTCGATCAGCGGCTCTCCGCTCAAACCGACAGTGTGTGGGGGCAACGCAAAGCCTGTGCGCACCTCCACCTCCAGCGAGCGAGTCAGCGGCAGACGATCATCTTCCATGATATGACTCCTGTCCCAATCGGTTTTGTGCGAGCGGCGCAAACCCGTGGTCTTGGTCCTGTCAGCGCCCCTCCGACTCCTTGGGGGGCGGCCAGCTTATCGCCTGTCTGACAGCAACTTATCGATAATACGTTCCAACTGATTGAGATTATTACACTCTTTTGCCAAGTGACAGTGTCTTTTCACCAGTAACATTTCCGAATCACCGGTTCCCCAGAGGCGCGTCGATTCCGGATTGAGCCAGATAACCTGCTTGGAGCGTGCCTTCAGCTCTGCTAGCAGGTCTACCCTGAGATCAGCCTGGTTGTTCCGCGCATCACCGAGAATAATCACCGTCGTGGCTCGATTGACCTCCGCCAGCGCGAGTTCTGAGAAATCCTGCAGCGCTCGGCCATAGTCTGTCGCGCCACCGTATTTTAAATTAACGCGCTCAATAGCCTGCTCGACCGGAAGGCTGGCAAAGAGCTCGCTGACTTCACCAAGGGCTGCGGAAAATGCAAAACTGCGGGTTCGCGGCAACACATCCTGCAGTGCGTAAAGAAACATCAGCAAAAATTTGGCATAGGCGGCTACTGAACCACTGACATCGCAAATCGCCATGATCTGGGGACGCTTTCGCTCAACTTTGCGCCACCGCGGATGAAAAGGAATGCCATCGGTGGGAATCGCGCGGCGGACCGTCTCCCCGACATGGAGCTTGCCACGGCGGTATCGGCGCCTGCGCCGGCCGTGCCGTGCCGCCAGTTTACGGGCCATGCGATCCATTAGGCGCTTCAAGCGCGCCATTTGACTGTGATCGATATTGCCGAGTTTGAGTTTGGACAGGGACTCGTCCAGTAGATCCTCTGTCGCGGCAGCGGCATGGATCAAATAGGCGCGCTCGACCCTGTCCCGCACACGCTCGCGCAGCTGCTCCCTCAATGCCTGGACTGCTTCGAAGGCAGCGGGTTCGCTTTGTTCAAATTCGATGGCTGCTTCCCGAAGCGCCTCGTCTCCCAGTGCATCCAGTATTTTACGAACGTACTGTCCTCGCTGAGTAAACAGCGAGATTTCCTCTACCTTAGCCTCTGCGGCAGCGGTTTCTATGGCGACTGACAGCGTGCTTTCGTCTTGCGACTCCAGCGCATCAAACAACGCGTTGCCGCGCAAACCGTCCAGGAGGTCCTCGCCACCTTCAGCGAGGCCGGTCTGTTCAGACGTCTCGGAGGGGGGAGGTATGTCCGCCTCGTCGGAGTGGCTGTTGGCATTGGCCGCCGGTCGCTCGGGAATGGGTTGAAAATAGTCGTCAAAAGCCGCCTCAAACACGGTCAATTCATGTCGAGACTTGGCCAATGCAGCAGCGAGTCCATTTTTGAGAAGCGACCTGTTCTCGTAGCCCATCAGCTCGGCGACCTCGATCGCATCAAGCGTATCGGCAGGTGAGACGGGGATTTTCTTGCCACGCAGGTACTGCACGAAAGCCAGCAGTTGATCGCTACTGGTGGATGCGGGGGTAGCGCTATCCTGGGCCCCAGCCACTGATTATCCCGCGGCCGCGGCCAGGAGCTTGGGCAGCTGGCCCTCGGCGATCTGAATGTCTTCCTCATATTTGAGCAACACATTGAGCGTATCCTGAACCAGTGGTCCATCCAAATCCCGGGCATGCAGCAACACCAGGCTTTTTGCCCAATCGACGGTTTCCGAAATGGCAGGTGCTTTTTTCAGGTCCAGTGACCGAATGGCGTGCACGAACCTTACCAGTTGATCGGTCATGGACTGCGCCAGGTCCGGCACCCGACTCGCGACAATCCGCGCTTCCAGCTCTACCGATGGAAACGGAATATGCAGGTGCAGGCAGCGTCGCTTCAGTGCATCCGAGAGATCGCGGGTGTCGTTACTGGTGAGAAATACCAATGGTTTGGAATGGGCACGTATCGTCCCTAACTCAGGAATCGACACCTGAAAGTCGGACAGCACTTCGAGCAGCAGCGACTCAAACTCAAAATCGGCCTTGTCGATTTCGTCGATCAGCAACACGCCGCCGTTATCCGCCTCCATGGCTTTGAGCAGTGGCCGCGACTCGAGGAAGTCCTCGGAGTAGAAGACGTCGCTGAACTGATGCAGGCGACTCATCGATTCGTTCAGGCCTTTGGCGCCGTCGAGCACGTCGCCGAGTTGTTCTTTCAACAGCTGGGTGTAAAGCAGTTGCTTACCGTATTTCCACTCATAAAGCGCCTTACTCTCATCCAGGCCCTCGTAGCACTGAAGCCTGACCAGAGGACGGTCGACCACCATCGCACAGGTTTTGGCCAATTCAGTCTTACCCACACCGGGCGGCCCCTCGATCAGAACCGGTTTCTCCAGTGCGGCCGCCAGTCGAACCACTGTGGCAATGCGGGTGGTGCAGATATAGCCGGCGGACTCGAAGGCCTGCTGAATCGAGTCGATGTCGCTCAGGGCGGGGTAGTGGGTATCAGTCACAGCACTCTCTCAGGTTGTGGGGCTTAGCCGCCGGTGGCATTCATGAAACGAACGATTTGAGGTTCGTCCGGGCGATCAAATACGTGGCGCTCGGGTTTGATCACGAGGCTGTTAATGATAGTGGTTTTGATTTCGTCATCGGAGCACCCCGAGCGCAGCAATGTGCGCAGGTCGATAGACTCTTCGTTACCTAGGCACATGAGTAGACGACCTTCGGCGCTCATTCTCAGTCGATTACATTGCGCGCAGAAGTTTTGGCTGTGGGGCGAGATAAAGCCGACTTGTGTTTGCGAGCCGGCAATCAGGTAGTCTCGAGACGGTCCTGCGGTATCACGGGCCGTCATGGGTATCAGAGAAAAGTGCTCGGCGAGCTCGTCTTGCAGGGTATCCGACGAGACATAGGCCAATGCCTTGCCGCCAATATTGACCTGCCCGAGGGGCATCTCCTCGATAAATGCAATATGGATATTTTTGTCGAGCGCATACTGGGTAAGCGGGATGACCTCGTCACGATTCAGGCCGTCGAGCACGACAGCATTCAACCGAATACGCTCGAAACCGCAGGCGATAGCCTGATCAATGCCCCCTAGCACGGTCTCCAGGTCGCCGATGCGGGTAATCGCCTTGAAGCGCGCCGGTTCCAGGCTGTCGAGGCTGATATTGATAGAGTTCACCCCTGATTCACGCAACATCTGAGCGGACTCAGCGAGGTGGCTGCCGTTAGTGGTCAGCGCCAGCGTCTCGAGGCCCGGAAGTGCTCCAAGGCCGTCAAACAGCTCATCGATTCCGCGTCGGATAAGCGGTTCTCCGCCGGTTACTCGGATTTTTCGGACACCCAGCTCGGTAAAAAGGCGCGCGGTTCGCAGGAGCTCTTCAATCGTAAGCACTTCCGAGCGTGGTAAAAAGTGCATGGTCTCGGCCATGCAATATTGGCAACGAAAATCACAGCGGTCCGTCACGGACAAGCGCAGATAGGAAATTCCGCGATCGAAACCATCGACCAGCTGTGTTGTTTGAGTGAGTGCCATTTGGGGAGTTTACACAAGGGCGCAGGTTGGGGAGCATACAGCAGATGAAGAGTATGACCTATCTCGATCCCAGAAAGACGGTATGGCCCGGCCTGGCGACGGCTATTGGAATGGGTTTAATGCTGCAGTCGGCAGGACAATCTCCGGCCATTATTATCACGGCCGTAGTGGCCTGGCTGTGCATGGCCTGGTGGATCTTCGAACCGATCCCTATTCCCGTGACGTCGTTGCTACCTCTCGCCATATTCCCACTGACCGGCGTGCTGACCCCTGAACAAGTGGGCGCCTCTGTGGGCTCGCCGTTAATCATTCTGCTGATGGGCGGCTTTCTGCTCTCGCGCGGAATGG